>JAPKYU010000500.1 GCA_026394175.1 Acidobacteriota bacterium
GGGCCCGTCAGGGCTTCCACCGCCGCCTTCTGGGCGATGGAATTGGGATTGGAAGTGGAATGGCTCTGCAGCTTCATCATGGCCCGGATCAGTTCCGGACGCGCCAGGGCAAAGCCGATGCGCCAGCCGGTCATAGCGAAGGTTTTCGACAGCGATCCGGCCACACTGGCGTTCCCGCGAGCGCCGGGAAGCGCGCCGGCCGAAAACGGCGCGCCCTCGTAAATGAAGTGTGAGTAGCACTCATCGGAAAGCAAGCAAATGCCGCGGGCCGACAGCAATTCATGAATGCGGCGGAATTCGCCGGCCGCCACCACCGCCCCGCTGGGGTTGTTCGGCGAATTGAGGATCAGCAGGCGGGTGCGCGGCGTGATGGCGCGCTCCACCGCTTCGGCCCGCAGCGCATACCCGTCCGCTTCTTCGGTCGGCACCGGCACCGGCTGGCCGCCCGCGTACCGAATGATATCGGGGAAGCTCACCCAATGCGGCGCCGGCAGCAGCACCTCATCGCCCGCGTTGATCAGCGCGGAGACGGCGTTGAAGATGGCGTGCTTCCCTCCGCAGGTGACCAGGACTTCGGCCGCCGTGTACTCGGTGCCGAATTCGCGCCGGTGCCACCGGCAGATGGCTTCCTTCAACTCGGTAATGCCGCCGGTAGGCGTGTAGCGGGTGAAGCCGGAGCGGATGGCCTCAACCGCGGCGCGGCGGATATTCTCCGGGGTCGGGAAATCCGGCTCGCCGGCGCCCAGGTCCACCAGGTCCGCGCCCGCGGCACGGCAGCGGTCCGCCTCCATCAATGCGGCGGCCGTGGAGCTGACCGAGATTCTGGAAACGCGGTCGGAAAGTCGCATCTTCTTGGGCTGCGGGCCGTAGGCTGTGGGCTGCAGGAAAAGCTGCGATTCCCGCGGCCCGCAGCCTACAGCCCACAGCCTACAGCCCACAGCCTACAGCCCACAGCCTACAGCCCACAGCCCACAGCGGCCAGCCTCAATAAACTTGCGCCTCAAGCGCACTCCGGATGTATAATCGCTACGCGCCAGCATACGGGAAACTTCCCTCAGGAGTCAGACATGCGGGGTTCTCCTCGCGTCTTGTGCCTATGATGGCCCGGATGCCGCGAAGAATCACCGCGGCGTCGCGGCGGGCCGCGTACTCCACCAGCAGGCCGTCGAAGGCCTCCACCCGCACGTTACCCAGCGGCGCGGTGATCTCCCGCAGCATCTCCATGCGCTCTTCGAGGGAGAACAGCGGGTCCTTGTCCGGGTTCTGGAGCACGGCCACGATCAGCTCGTCGAAAATGCGGATGCCCCGGCCGATCAGGTCCAGGTGCCCGTTGGTCGGCGGATCAAACGACCCCGGATAAATCGCCCGTGTAAAACGAGGCATACCCAATCATCTTACCAAGCCCGGCCGCAGATTTCGCCGATTACACAGATTAAATCCAAATCCGTGCGATCCGCGAAATCTGGGGCTGCGGCTCACTTCAGCACTTCAAATTCGAAAGTGATCGCCTTGCCGCGGACGACGTAGCAGAGGTAATACTCCCAGAAGCGGCGGAATCGCGGAAAGCGGTTGACCAGCGCTTCGAACCCCAGCCACCGCCAGAAGGCCAGCAGGCGGACGTGCACCCTGGTCTCCGCCAGCATCCGCCGGTCGAGGTAATAGCCGAAGCCGGCATGGTCTTCTCCGAAATAGCGAAAGCTGAAACTGTTCAGGTGCCAGCGGTGCGTGGGATCGCAGAAGGAGCTGAAGTCGGTGTAGTGCGGGGTGACCAGGGTGATGGCGCCGCCCGGCCGTGTGATGCGGTGCAACTCCTTCATGACCGCCAGCACGTCCTCGACATGTTCGATCACGTGGATGGCGCGCACCTGGTCGAAGGCGCTGTCGCGAAACGGGTATGGCGGGCGGTCCAGGTTGCAGACCACGTCGGCGGCCGTGTTGGGCCGGATGTCAATGCCGATGGCGCCCGGGTGCTTATTCCGGCCGCAGCCTACATCCAGAATCAGCGGCTGAGACGCCATGCGTTACATTCAACCACAAAGGCACGCAGGGCAGGAAGAGGCTGTGGGCCGTAGGCTGTGGGCTGTGGGCTTGAAGCGACAACCCGTGGTCTGAATCGTACAGCCTACAGCCCACAGCCTACAGCCTGGCTTTTGTGGCTTTGTGGTGAAAGCTAGCGCAAACAGTCTTCCAGCACGCCGAGGGCGAAGTCCGCCTGGTCGCGGGTGATGATCAGCGGCGGGCTCAACCGGATCGAGGATTCCCCGGCGCCCAGAACCAGCAGGCCGCGGCGGAAGGCCTCCTCCACCAGCCGGTCGCGCTCCTGTTTGGCCGGCTCGCGGGTCTCTTTGTCGCGCACCAGCTCAATGCCGATCATCAACCCTTTGCCGCGCACGTCGCCGGCCAGGCGGAGCCTGCGGGGCCAGTCGGCCATGCGCTCGAGCATGTAAGCGCCGACCGAGGCCGCGTTCTCGATCAGCGCCATCTGCAGCAATTCGACCGTGACCAGGGCGGCGGCCAGCGACACGGGATTGCCGCCGAAGGTGGAAGCGTGCGAGCCCGGCCCCCAGGTCATCAGGCTGGCATCGGCCGCCATCACACCCAGCGGCATGCCCGAGGCGATGCCCTTAGCCATGGTCATGATGTCGGGTACCAGCCCGAAGTGCTCGCTGGCCCACATCTTCCCCGTGCGCCCGCAGCCGGACTGCACCTCGTCGGCCACGATCAGGATGCCGTGGCGGCGGGCGATGGCCTGCAACTCGTCGAAGAACTCCTTGCGCGGCACCACGTACCCACTCTCGCCCTGGATCGGCTCGACGAAGATGGCCGCGGTCTCCTCGGCCGGCAGCGTGGTTTTGAACAGCCGGTCTTCGATTACCCGCGCGCACTCCATCGAGCAGCTCTTGGGGGCCAGGTTGTACGGGCAGCGGTAGCAGTTGGGGTAGGGGATATGGAACACGCCGGGCAGCAGCGGGCCGAAACCCCGGCGCTGCACCGGCTTGCTGGCCGTCAGCGACAGCGCGCCGAGCGTCCGGCCGTGGAAGGCCCCCAAAAAGGCGATGAACTTATCGCGTCCCGTGCTGTAGCGCGACAGCTTCATGGCCGCTTCCACGGCCTCGGTGCCGGAATTGCCGTAATAAAACTTCTTCGGCGCGGGGCCGGGCATGAGCGGCGCCAGCTTCTCGGCCAGCCGCACCATCGACGGGTAATAGAAATCGGTGCCCGACATGTGGATCAGCTCGGCCGCCTGGCGCTGGATGGCTTCCACCACCGCCGGGTGGCAATGGCCCGTGGAAACCACGGCGATGCCGGCGCTGAAATCCAGAAACTGGTTGCCATCGACGTCTTCGACGATGGCGCCTCGCCCGGAAGCCACCACCAGCGGGAAGGGGCGGCTGTACGACGGCGACACGTAGCGCGCGTCGAGCTCCAGAATCTCTTTGGCCCGCGGGCCGGGCAGCTCGGTCTTTAACAAGGGAAGACCGGTCTCCGTAATTGCGGTCTGCGACATCTGTTTACTCCGGCCGGCGGCGGTCGGCGGTCGGGCGGGGATTCCGTCAGCCGGCAGCCTTCAGCCGTCAGCCCATTGTGCTGTCACTTTCGCTTCCATAAGCAGACGTGGGGAGAAGCGGATTAGTCGCAGCCGAAGAGGTTGGGACGAGCCTCGGAGGGAAGCGTTACGCGGACGATTTGAGTTTCCATCGGGCGCCCTCCTTCGTATCTTCTATGATAACACCGCGGTCCAGCAGTTGCTGCCGGATTTGATCGGCCAGGGCGAAGTTGCGGGCTTTGCGGGCCTCGGCCCGCTGCCTGAGTTTTTCATCGACCTCGACGGCCAGGCCCTTGAGCTCGTTGCTCTGATGGCGCTCGGCCTCGGTCCCGAGCACATCAAAGATGCGGTCGAAGCGGTCCAGCAAGGCCAGCGCCGCCGGGACGTTGCCGGACAGGAACCTGCCGGCGTCGGCGGCGATGTTGAGCTCGCGGAGGGCTTCAAACACCGCTCCCAGCGCGGCCGCGGTGTTGATGTCGTCATCGAGAGCGGCCGCGAAATCGGCTGAGGCGCGGGCCAGCCGCTCGGCGGCCGCCGGCTCCTGGCCCTCGGCAAACTTCTCGGTCTGGAGCCGCAGCCGGAAGTTCCGCAAGCGCTCGATCGAGGAGGCCGCCTGCCGCAGGCCGTCGAAGGTGAAATTCAGTTGCTTGCGATAGGGGACCGAAGCCAGCAGGTAGCGCATCGAGTCCGGGCTGAACCCCTGGCCCAGCAGGTCGCGCAGGGTGTAGAAGTTGCCCAGCGACTTCGACATCTTTCTGCCGTCCACGATGAGGTGCTCGCAGTGGAACCAGAAGCGGACAAAGGGGCGGCCGGTGGCGCCCTCCGACTGCGCGATCTCGTTCTCGTGGTGCGGAAACACCAGGTCGCTGCCGCCGGTGTGAATATCGAAGCTCGGCCCCAGGTACTTCATGGACATGGCCGAGCACTCGATGTGCCAGCCGGGGCGCCCCGGCCCCAGTTCCGTCTCCCAGAACGGCTCGCCTTCCTTGGCCGCCTTCCACAGGACGAAATCGCGCGGGTGCTCCTTTTCGTATTCCTCCACGTCCACGCGCGCGCCCGGCATGATCCCGGCCACATCCAGCTTCGACAGCTTCCCGTACCCGGCGAAGGACCCAATCCGGTAGTAGACCGATCCGTCGCTGGTATAGGTGAGCCCGCGCGCTTCCAGTTGACGGATCAGCTCGACCATCTCCGGGATGTGATCGGTGGCGCGGACCAGTTTTTCCGGCTTCTCCAGGCGCAGCTTCTCGGAATCCTCCAGAAACGCCGCGGTGAAACGGTCGGTGTACTGGCGCAGGCTGACGCCGGCCGCTTTCGCGTTCCGGATTGTCTTGTCGTCCACGTCGGTGATGTTCATGACGTGGAACAGTTGATAGCCCTTGAATTTCAGGAAGCGCCGCAGGATGTCCTGCAGGACAAACGTGCGGTAGTTGCCGATATGCGCGTAGTCGTAAACGGTGGGGCCGCAACTGTACATGCGCACCAGGTTGTCTTCCAGCGGAGTGAATTCTTCCTCGCGATTGGTGAGCGTGTTGCACAGCCGCAAAGCCATAAGAAAACTAATATTAGCACGCGCCATCAGCGGGCCAGTGGAACGTCCCTGAAGGCGGTGAAATAGCTGATGGAGAGAATCAGTTGGCCCGCGACATATTTCCAGACCGAGGGATAACGCAGGCGGGCCGGCGGCACGCCGAAACTGCGGCGCACGCGGACGGCGCGCTCGACGCGGAAGCGGGACGCCAGCAAATCGGCGGCGGCGGCGTGCGTCCAGTGGTGGGGGTGCAGGCGGTCGGCCCACAGCAGCGGAAGCAGCCAGGAGGGGAAGCTGTGCACCATCACCAGCAGGGCGCCGCCCGGGCGTAGAACGCGATGAACCTCAGCCAGCGCCGCCCGGGGTTCCCTCATGTGATCCAGCGCGTTGAAGCAGATGCAGGCATCCACCGTTCCCGAACTGAGCGGCAGATGCTCGGCTTCCGCAACCAGGGACAACTGCGGGTCGGCCAGCGGCAGCCGATCCGGATAATCCAGCAGCAGGGGATCCAGGCGCAGCCGCAATGCCGCTTCGGGCAGGAAGTGGACCGCCAGCGGGCCCAGAACTCGCGCTCGTGTTTCTGCGCTTCCTGCCAGCGGCGCTCGGAGACGGTTGTGGGCATCCGCGCCGATTATGACACATGTAAGGGCGCTGCTTGCCGCGCCCCCCGGCCGCCTGCGAACAAGAAGGGGCGCAGCAAGCAGCGCCCCTACATCGACTGGCCTATTGCTTGCAAGCTGTTGTAGAATGAGCCTTCCCCGGGTACCCGGGTTGTGTGTCTTCCGCGCCTGCTTTTGGTTTTGCAAGACGTTGAACCGCGGCTTCCGCCGCTTCGCTCATGTTTAGTCGTCGCAGCAAGATCCTCGGCGTCGTGCTGGCGCTCGGTGACACCGCCGTAACGGCAGTCGCCTTTGAACTGGCCTATATTTCCCGCCAACACATCGACTCGCTCCGCCTGTTCTACCTGGAGCGGGTTGTGTTTGCCGGGGTGCTGATCAGCATCCTGGCCATCTGGGGGATTGTGGGCGCCGTCCTGGGTCTGTACCGGCGCGCCGAACTCTTTGATGCCCCGCAACTGGTGCGCGACACGATCCGGCAGGCGTTCTGGAGCGCGGCGCTGCTGATCTGCTGGGTGTACGTTCTGAAGCTGGGCGAAATCAGCCGCTCCTTCGTCTTCCTGTTTGTGGCCATCAACACCATCCTGCTGCTGGTCACCCGCCTGTCGGCCCGGTCGCTACGGCGGTTGCGCCGCCGGGAGCCGCTGGGCCGGCGCTATTACGTGATCGTCGGCACCGGCGAGAAGGCCGTCGAAGTGGCCTACCTCATGGAAGCCAGCGAGGACCTCGGCCACCAGGTGATGGCCTTTGTGCGCGAGCGGCCGGCGGAGCGACCCGGCGCCGATGTGTCCGCGGCCCCGCGTGGCGTTCCAGGAGAGCCCGGCTGGCTGGAAG
Source organism: Acidobacteriota bacterium (assembly GCA_026394175.1). Lineage (GTDB taxonomy): Bacteria > Acidobacteriota > Terriglobia > JAJPHL01 > JAPKYU01 > JAPKYU01. Next base: position 6,530 of record JAPKYU010000500.1, read on the forward strand.
CCGGGCAGCTCCGCCGCCGCTACCCGGTCCGCGACCTTTCCGAACTACCGGAGATGCTGCACGACCACGTGGTCGATGAAGTGATCTTCGCGGTTTCCAAGCGGGACATCGAACAGATGGAGGACCTGCTGCTGGCGTGCGAGGAGGAGGGCGTCAAGGTCCGCATCCTGATGAACTTCTTCCCCCACCTGGCCGGCCAGGTCTCGCTCGAGAAGCTCTACACGCTGCCGCTGCTGACTTTCAGCACCACGCCGGAGAACGAATACCTGCTGTTCCTCAAGCGGGTGCTGGACGTGCTGATGGCGGGCGCGCTGCTGGTGGCGGCCGCGCCGTTCTTCGTGGTGGTGGCCGTGGCCATCGCGCTGACCTCGACCGGCCCCATCATTTACTCGCAGGTTCGCTGCGGGCTGAACGGCCGCCGCTTCCGCCTCTACAAGTTCCGCTCCATGTGCCGCGACGCCGACCTGCGCCGCACGGAGGTCGCCCACCTGAACGAAACGGACGGCCCGGTGTTCAAGTGCGCCCACGACCCGCGCGTCACGCCGCTTGGGCGCTTCCTTCGCAAGTTCTCCATCGACGAATGGCCGCAACTGATCAACATCCTGGCCGGCAACATGTCCTTCGTCGGGCCGCGTCCGCCGCTGCCCGAGGAAGTGCAGCGCTACGAGCGCTGGCAGCGCCGCCGCCTGCGCATGAAGCCCGGATTAACCTGCCTGTGGGCTTTGGAAGGCCGCCATAAGCTCGATTTCCTCAGTTGGATGCGCCTGGACCTGCACTACATCGACCATTGGAGCCTGCTGCTCGACATCAGGATTCTGCTCCGCAGCATTCCCCACGTCCTCTCCGGCAAAGGGGTCTGAACAGGTGTCAGGTTTCAGGTGTCAGGCCTGGCGTCCACCTGAAGCCTGAAACCTGACACCTGGCACCTATAGATTTTCATAATTGGGGCCGCCGCCGCCCTCCGGCGGCACCCAGGTGATGATCTCGTAGGGGTCCATGATGTCGCAGGTCTTGCAGTGGACACAGTTCGACGGATTCAAATGGATCTGCCGGCGCCCGTCTTTTTCGACCATCTCGTAGACCGCGGCGGGGCAGAAGTACTGGCAGGGGTTGCCGAATTCACGAACGCACCGGTTGTTGCAGATGTCGGTATCGTGGATCAGCAGGTGCGGGGGCTGGTCTTCGTCGTGCTTGGCGGCCGAGTGGTACACGTCGGTCACCTTGTCGAACGTCAGCTTGCCGTCGGGCGCCACCCGCGAAGGCTGGCCCCTCGGCCGCTCGGTCAACTTGACGTAGCGGCGGTGGCCCGCTTCGGCGCCGTAACGGGCGTACAGGCCGCGCCCGCCCGTGACCATCTGCAGGCCGGCATGGAAAATGCCGCGCACCAGGCCGTGCTCAAAGGCCTGGTGGAAGTTGCGCACTTTCCACAACTCTTCATGCGCCCAGCTCGCCTCGAAGCTCGCGCGGCAGGCCGCCAGGCGCTGGGCCGAGCAATCGCCGGCGGCCAGCGCGTCGAAGACCGTATCGGCCGCCAGCATGCCGCTCTTGATGGCCAGGTGGATGCCCTTCAGCCGCTGCGAATTCAGGAAGCCGCCGCTGTCGCCCACCATCAGCGCGCCGCCGGTGGAAAGCTCCGGCATCGAGAAGTAGCCGCCCTCGGGAATGGTCTTGGCCCCGTACTTGATCAGGCGGCCGCCTTCCAGCAGGCGCCGCAAGAACGGGTGGGTTTTCCAGCGCTGGAAGGCGTCGTGGGGATCGAACAGCGGATTGCGGTAATCGAGGCCCACCACCAGGCCCAGCGACACCAGGCTGTCGCGCATGCCGTAGATCCAGCCGCCGCCGTATTGATCGGCGGCCAGGGGCCAGCCCATGGTGTGCGCCACGCCGCCGGCCTCGAACCGCCCCTTGGGCAGCTCCCACAGCTCTTTGACGCCCAGCGCATAGGTCATCGGATTGCTCTGCCGCGCCAGACCCTTATCCGCCCACAGTTGCTTGGCCAGCGAGCCGCGGGTGCCTTCGGCAAACACGGTCACCTTGGCGTGCAGGTCGCTGCCGGGCTGGTAGTTCTCCTTGGGGCGGCGGTCGCGGTCCAGGCCCTTGTCGTCGGTGCGCACGCCGCGGACATTGCCGCCCTCGTCGTACAGCACCTCCATGCCGGCCGTCTCGGTGAAGATGGTGATGCCCGCCTCTTCCACCTTCCTTCCCAGCCATTTGCCCAGGCGGTTGAGCGAGACGATGTAATTGCCGGGATTGTGCAAGAAAGGCGGGGTGACGGGGAACCTGACCTGGGCGCCCCGGGTCAAGAAGTAAACGGCATCGCTGGCGACCGGGCTGTCGAGGGGCGCTTCCTGTTCAAAATCCGGGAGCAACTCGCGCAATGCCCGCGGGTCCATGACCGCCCCGGAGAGCAAATGCGCGCCTACGTCGCGGCCCTTTTCGAGCACGCTGACGTTCTCCAGGTTGAGCACGCCCGGCTGCGCGGCCGCCCGCTGCGCCAATCGCAGGGCGCAGGCCAGCCCGGCGGGCCCGGCGCCCACGATCAGCACATCCGCTTCCATTACTTCCCGTTCCGGCATACAAACAGTGACAAGTGACGGGTGACGAGTGAACAGAATCGACCGATCTTGTCACTCGTCACTTGTCACTCGTCACTAACCCTTCGCTTTCTTGATTTCTTCGACCAGCAAAGGGACAACATCGAACAGGTTGCCGACAATGCCGTAGTCGGCCACTTCGAAGATGGGCGCGTTCTGGTCCTTGTTGATGGCCACGATGACGCGGGAGTTCTTCATGCCCACCACGTGCTGAATGGCGCCGGAGATGCCGAGCGCCAGGTAGAGCTTGGGCGACACGGTCTGGCCGGAGCTGCCGATCTGGCGCTCCATGGGGAGCCAGCCGTTGTCGCAGATGGGCCGCGAAGCCGCCATTTCCGCGTGGAGCGCCTCGCACAGGCCCTGCGCCAGCGACAGGTTCTCCTGTTCCTTGATTCCCCGCCCTACGGCCACGATCACCTCCGCCTGGCTCAGGTCCACGGTTCGCTTGGCCTCCTGGAACCGCTCGCCCGGCCGGCTGCGGACCTGCGCGGGCTCCAGGCGGACATCGATCCGCTCCACCGCCGGCGAAACAGAGGCGAGCTGGTCGGCACGGTACGCTCCGGCCTGGATCGACGCGAAGTATGGCGGCTGGCCAACAAAGGCCACGTCGGCGTTCATCTTCCCCTGAAACAACTGCCGGGTAAGAACCAGTTGGCCGTTCTCGACCTTGTAGCCGATGCAATCGGGCACGAAGCCCCGCTCCAGGGACGCGGCCAGCTTGGAGGCGAAGTCGCGGACTTGGTAGGTGTGCGGCAGAAGCACGAGCCAGGGCCGCAACTGCTCGATGGCCTGCCGCAGCGCGATACTGTAGCCATCGGGCGTGTACGGTTCCAACAAGGGGTGCTGGAGTGCGTACACCTTGGGGGCCGGGACCTGGCCGGCCAGTTCGCTGACGCCGCTGCCGGGAATGACGGCCTCGACCTCGCGGCCCAGGTCGCGGCCCATGGCCTGCGCCGCGGCCAGCGTCTCCAGGCTCATGCGGTTCAGTTTCCCCGCTTGCTGCTCGATCACGGTCAGAATCGCGTCTGGCATTTCGTTTTCACCACAAAGGCACCAAGGCACAAAGGCACACAAAGCGGGAGGTGTTACAGGGCCCGGGCTTCGAACTTCAGCTTCTCCACCAGTTTGGCGGCCGCTTCTTTTGGCGTGCCGGTCAGGAACTGCGTCTGCTTGGTCTTCTGCGGCACGTAGACCCGGCGGATCACGCAGCGGTTCGCCCACTCGGCGTCGTTCCAGTTCAGGTCGGCCTTGGTGATGCGCCGGATTTCCTTGGTCTTGGCCTTCTTAATGCCCATCAGGGTCGCGTAGCGGAGCTTGGCGAGGCCGGATTGGATGGTGAGCACGGCGGGCAGGGGCATCTCCACCATCTGGAACCAGCCCGCTTCCAACTCCCGCTTCACTTTGAGCCGGCCGTCGGCGGGCTGCACGTCCATGATGATAGTGGCATGGGGAAGGCCGAGCAGCTCGGCGAGCACCACGCCGGTTTGCGCCAGGCCCAGATCGTCCGACTGCAGCCCAGTCAACAGCAGATCGAACTGCTCGCCCTTCAGCCCCAGCGAGAGCAGCCGGGCGGTGTTGTAAGCGTCCAGGCCGACGAAAGCCTGGTCGTCCAAATGGATGGCGCGGTCGGCGCCCTTGGCCAGCGCTTCCCGGATCACCGTCTGCGCCCGGGCCGGGCCCGCCGACAGCACCACCACGCTGCCCCCGTGCTGTTCCTTCAGCCGCAGCGCCGCTTCCAGCGCGTAAGCGTCCGGCTCATTGATCTCGTAACTGATGTCGGTCTCGCGGATCCACGTCCCGTCCTCGCTGGGACGCAGCGTCGAATCCTTGGCCGGAACCTGCTTGATGCACACCACGACGTTCATAGAACACCCAGGAAGAGTGACGAGTGACCAGTGACGAGTGACCAGCGGCCGAACTCTTACTGGTCACTTGTCACTCCTCACTCGTCACTGTGCATAGCGCTTCAGCACCAGGCAGGCATTCGTCCCGCCGAATCCGAACGAATTGCTGAGCGCGTATTCCAGCGACGCCGGGCGCGACCGGTTGGGAACGTAATCGAGGTCGCATTCCGGGTCCGGAGTCTCGTAGTTGATGGTCGGCGGCAGCACCTGGTCGCGGAGCGCCAGCGCAACGACGGCGGCCTCCAGGCCGCCGGCGCCCCCCAGCAGGTGCCCGGTCATCGACTTGGTGGAGCTGACCGCCACCTTGGCAGCGTGCTCGCCAAAGGCCCGGTGGATGGCGATGGTCTCCAACTTATCGTTGTACGGCGTGGAGGTGCCGTGGGCGTTAATATAGCCGACCTGCTGGGGCCCGATTCCGGCCCGGGCCATGGCGTCGCGCATCACCCGGAACCCGCCGTCGCCGTCTTCGGAAGGCGCCGTGATGTGGAAGGCGTCGGCGGTCATCGCGTAGCCGACGACCTCGGCGATGATGGAAGCGCCGCGCCGCTGCGCGAACTCCAGCTCTTCCAGGATCAGGATGCCGGAGCCCTCGCCGATGACGAAGCCGTCGCGGTCCTTGTCGAAGGGACGCGAGGCGCGCTGCGGTTCGTCATTACGCACCGAGAGGGCGCGCATGGAGGCGAACCCGCCCACGCCCATGGGCGTGATGGCCGCCTCGGCCCCGCCGCAGATCATGACCTCAGCTTCGCCGCCGCGAATCAGGCGGAACGAGTCGCCGATGGCGTGCGCGCTGGCCGAGCAGGCCGTGGCCGTCGCCGAGTTGGGGCCGCGGGCATTAAAGCGGATCGAGATCTGCCCCGCCGCCAGGTTGATGATGGCCCCCGGAATAAAGAAGGGCGAAATCTTGCGCGGCCCGCCCTCCAGCAGCGCCGTATGCTCGCGCTCGATCACGTCGAAGCCGCCGATCCCGGAGCCGACGTAGACCCCCACGTGCTCGGAGAGCTCGGGGGTGATCGCCAGGCCGGCCGTGCGCACGGCGGCGTCCGACGCCGCGATCGCCAGGTGGATGAAGCGGCCCATTTTCTTGACTTCTTTTTTCTCGATCCAGTTCAGGGGGTCAAAGCCCTTCACCTCGGCCGCGATCCGGCAGGCAAAATTCGAGGCGTCAAAAAGGGTGATCTGTGACACCCCGCTCCTGCCCGCCAGCAGCGCCTGCCACGTCTCCTCGGTGGTCAGGCCCAGCGGGGAAACCAGGCCCATCCCGGTGATCACTACCCTTCGTCCCATGTACTCCCTCGCGCCTCGCGGCACAGCCGGACAGCGGCCCGCCAAGCCACCGCTGCGCCGCCCGGCGGGCCAGGCCCCCGGCTACGCTTTCACGTGCGACTGGATGTAATCGATCGCTTGCTTCACCGTGTTGATCTTCTCGGCGTCCTCGTCGGGAATCTCGATTTCGAACGCTTCTTCGAAGGCCATCACCAGCTCCACGGTATCCAGCGAGTCCGCGCCCAGGTCGTCCACGAAGGACGCGGTGGGCGTCACTTCGGCTTCATCCACACCCAGTTGCTCCACGATGATCTGCTTTACCCGTTCTTCAACCACTGCCATCAGGCTGCTCCTCCTGTTTTGTAGTAAACCGGCAAACCCCTCATTCTTAACATAGGAAGGTCCAAGGGTCCAAGGGTCTATGGGTCCAAGGTCCCAGGAAACACGGTTGGACCTTGGACCTATGACATATACATGCCGCCGTTCACGTCCAGCACGTGGCCGGTAATGTAACCGGCTTCCTCGGAGGCCAGGAAGCGCACGGCGACGGCGACGTCGCGATCCGTTCCCATGCGGCCCAGCGGCACGCGCTGCAGCAGGCGCTCGCGGGCCTGCTCGTTCAGCTTCTCGGTCATCGCGGTGGCAATGAAGCCGGGCGCCACGGCGTTGACGGTGATGTTGCGCGAGGCCACTTCCTGGGCCACGGCCTTCGTCAGCCCGATCAGGCCGGCCTTGGAGGCGATGTAGTTTGCCTGGCCGGCATTGCCCATCCGCGCCACCACGGAAGCGATGTTGACCATGCGCCCGTACCGCTGCTTCATCATGCCGTGCAGCGCCTGCTGCGTGCACAGGTAGGCTCCGGTCAGATTCACCCCCAGCACGGCATCCCAGTCCTCGCGTTTCATGCGCACCAGCAACTGGTCGCGGGTAATGCCGGCGTTGTTCACCAGGATCTCGACTTTTTCGAACCGCTCGTAAGCTTTCCGGAAGGCTGCTTCCACCTGGGCGGCGTCGGCCACGTTCATGGGCACGGCCAGTGCTTCGCTGCCGCAGCCGGCAACCTCGTTGGCCACGCCATCCAGCTTCTCCTGGTTCACGTCGGCCAGGACCAGCCTGGCGCCGGCCTCGGCCAGCGCCAGCGCGCAAGCGCGCCCGATGCCCTGCGCCGCCCCGGTTACGAATGCCACTCGCCCCTTCATACGGCCTCCTCCGAATTTCAGAATGCGGATTGCGGATTGCGGATTTCAAGCATGCCCGTCAGAAATCCGAAATTCATCGGCCTGCACTCCGGTTACGCTGGAGTCGATTTGCCGCAACAGCCCGCACAGCACTTTGCCCGGCCCCACCTCCACGAACGTCGTGGCGCCAAGCTCAATGAGCTTCCGGATGGACTGCTCCCACAGCACGGGCGCCGACACCTGGCCGATCAGGCCGGCGCGCGCTTCCTCGGCGGCGCGGGTCGGCCGGGCCGCCAGGTTGTTGACCAGCGGGAAGCGAAGATCGCGGAAAGCCAGCTTCTCCAGGTCGGAGGCCAGCCGCTGCTGGGCCGGCCGCATCAGCGCGCAGTGGAACGGTGCACTGACCGGCAGCAGCAGCGCCCGTTTGGCGCCGCGCTGCTTCGCCAGCTCGACAGCGCGCGCCACAGCCGACGCGTGGCCGGAGATCACGATCTGGTCCGGCGAGTTGATATTGGCGGGCGAAACTACCTCGCCCTGCGCCGCCTCCCGGCAGACTTCTTCCAATTGGGCCAGCGGGAAGCGGGTGATGGCGGCCATGGCGCCGGTCCCAACCGGCACCGCCTCCTGCATGTACCGGCCCCGCTTGCGTACCGTCTCCAGCGCATCGGAAAACGCCAGGCCGCCGGCCGCCACCAGCGCCGAGTACTCGCCCAGGCTGTGCCCGGCCACATAGTCCGGGGCCACACCGCGCTGTTCCAGCACCCGCCAGGCGGCCACCGACACGGTCAGAATCGCGGGCTGCGTGTTCTCGGTCAGCTTCAGTTGTTCCTCGGGCCCCTCGAAACACAGCCGGGAGATCGGGAAGCCGAGCGCCTGGTCGGCCTCCTCGAAGACGGCCCGCGCCTCCGGGTAACGCTCAGCCAGTTCGCGGCCCATGCCCGGGTATTGCGACGCCTGCCCGGGAAACAGAAAAGCCAGTTTCGTCATAGAGAGACCTGGGACCTGAGACCTGGGACCTGCACGTCTCAAGTCTCAAGTCTCAGGTCTCAGGACTGAGGTCTCAGGACGGATCGGCGCTGGCCGAAGCCTGCCGGCGGGAAGCCCGCCGGGCAAGATCGGCCTCGATCAGTTGGTTGATCTCCCGCCGGTGGACTTCGGCGGCAACCCGCACGGCGTTCTTGATGGCCTTGGCGCTGGAGCGGCCGTGGCACACGATGCACACGCCCTTGATGCCCAGCAGCGGCGCCCCGCCGTACTCGGAGTAGTCGAAACGCTTCCTGAAATCCGCGTAAGCCCGGCGCGAAAGCACGTAGCCGACCTTGGCGGCCGTGGTGCTGGACAGGGCCTGCCGCAGGCTGTGCTTGATGGTCTCCACCAGGCCTTCGCTGATCTTCAGCGCCACATTGCCAATAAAGCCGTCGCACACGATGACGTCCAGGGTGCCGTCGAACACGTGGCGGCCCTCGACGTTGCCGGCGAAATCCAGCGCCAGGCGCTGCAGCAGCGGGTAGGCTTCGCGCGTCAGCTCGTTGCCCTTGGTCTCTTCCTCGCCGATCGAGAGCAGGCCGACCCTGGGCCGGGCGATTCCGAAGATGGCGCGCGAATAGATCTCGCCCATGATGGCGAACTGCTCCAGGTTCTGGGGCTTGCAATCGACGTTGGCGCCCACATCGACCATGATGGCGGCGGTGCCCTTGGAGGTGGGGAAGACGCCGGCCAGCGCCGGCCGGTCCACGCCCGGCAACGCGCCCAGCACGATCTTCACCGTGGCCATGACGGCCCCGGTATTGCCCGCCGAGACCAGGCCCTGGGCCCGCCCGTCGCGCACCAGCCGGGCCCCCACGCGAATCGAGCTGTCGCGCTTTTGGCGGAACGACTTGGCCGCTTTTTCGTCCATGCTGATCACCTCGCTGGCATGGACGATCTCCAGCGGCAGGCCGGCGTGCGGGTGGTTCGCCAGTTCCCGGCGGACCACTTCCTCGCGCCCCACCAGCAGAACGCGGATCCCCCACTCCCGGGCGGCCTGCATGGCGCCCTCCACCTCGGCACGCGGCGCCTGGTCGCCTCCCATGGCGTCTACGGCGATGGTTATCACGGCTACTCGGAGGCTACCTCAACGATTTCGCGGCCCTTATAGTAACCGCAATGCGGGCAGGTTCGGTGCGGCAATTTTGGCTCCTTGCAGTTGGAGCAGTTGATGCGCGCGGGCGCCACCAGGTGGTCGTGCGCCCGCCGGGTGCTGGTGCGCCGCTTCGAGTGGCGTCGTTTGGGGTTCGGCATGCTCTCTCCTGATTGCGGATTGCGGATTTCGGATTTCGGATTCGCCAAGCAGGTGCGGTATGAAATCCGCAATCCGCAATCCGCATTCCGCAATTACAGTTTCAGCTTCCCACACCGTGGGTCGATCGGCCCGCCGCAGCGGCACGCCTCGCGGTTGAGGTTGGTTCCGCAGGCCGGGCAGAACCCCCGGCAGTCGGTGCGGCAGATGCTCTTCATCGGCAGCGACAGCAGCACCTGCTCCTTGACCACGTCTTCCAGCAATAGCCTTCCCTCGCGGTAAAAGCCGATCTCCTCTTCTCCGCGCGGCACCTGGAATTCGTCCCCGCGGGTGATGCTGGTGATGGGCCGGTAGACCAGATCGAAGTTGAGATCGACGGCGTGCTCGACCGGCTCCAGGCACCGCGCGCAGATCACCTCCATCGAGGCCACCACCCGCCCGCGAATCTCGATTTCCTCCACCACCAGCCGGGCCGAGCCGCGAACCGTCAGCGGCCCGACCTGCTTCAGCCCTTCCATCAAGTAATCAATATGCTCCTGGGTAAACGATTCATCGAACTTGACCGAATGTCCCTGTAATTCTTCAACGGTAATAAACATGGGCGCGAAGACCCGTCAGGACTGCGTGAGGGAATTCCTGCGGGCGGGCTACGCTATTGATTATATCGGATCAGCCCCTCAAGTCAACGCAACCCAGCGGCCCCTGGGAGCGCGGCCGTCTCGGCCGCCCCGCAAACCCCATGCACCTGAGCGGTCAAGCCGGCGAGAGGCCCGCGCTCCCAGGGGTCAATGGGCTGGTTGCGCAGCGCCCTCGACCTCCTGCACCAGCGCGCGGCGCGCCGCTTCCGGCTCGATCTCCCAGGCAGGCTGGCCGCGGCCATCGATCACTTTCTTGTTGGTGTAGTAATCGATCATCAACTGGCGGATGTCTTGGTTCGACTGCCAGAGCACCCGCGCGTCGTGGAACATGGTGTAGCCGCCGCCGCCCGATTTTCGGTAGCTGTTGATGGCCAGCCGCAACTTACGGTCCGGTGCCAGCGGCTGCCCCTTGAATCGCAAGTCCACGATCCGCTGGCCGGCCGGTTGCGACAGGTCGATGCGGTAGGTGACGCCGGCCGCCGTGTCGTAATTGAACCCAAACACTTTCGGGTTAATCAGCGGCCCGCCGCCCGGGCCCCGGTACTGATTGAAATAGCGGGCCGAGTGTTCCAGCGCGTCTTTCAACATCCGGCCGGTCGCTTCAATGGCCACCAGGGTATTCTCGTAAACATACAGGGAGGCTAGCTGGCGCACCGTCACCGGCCCCTTGGGAATGCGCAACGAGGCATTGAACAGGGCCGCCAGGGAAACATCGGCCTTGGCGGCGGCCAGTTGTACTTCGTGAATGGCCTCCAGCGCGCCACCGCCGGGCACGACGCGCCCCAGCCTGGTATCCAGATCGCGCGCGGCTTGCGCCACCGGCGTCTTCAGGTATCGTTCGGCCGCCTCATGATAGGGCCTGGCGATTTCCAGCACTTTGGGGTCGGCCGGCGTGTCGTTGGTGACGGGAATCAGCCGGGAGCGCTTTTCGCTGACTTGCCAGCGCCCGCCGCCGTCCGGCCGTTCCAGCACGAAAGTGAGTTCGGCCAGCGACCGCCCGCCGTTTTTCGGCTGCACCAGAAGCACGTTGTTCAGGACTCGCTCGGGCACTTCCTGGTGTGTGTGCCCGAACACGATGGCGTCCACCCCGGAGGTGCCGGCGGCCAACTGGTAGACCGCGTTTTCGCCGGCAAGCTGATCGCCCACCGGCTCGCCGCTTTCCGGGTCGCGCTCCAGGCCGGTGTGCGCCGCCAGGATCACCAGGTCGGCGTCACGCACCTGGCGGGCATGGCGCACCCAGAAGCGGGCCGCCTCCGGCGCCGGCTCGAAGCGATAGCCCTGGATGTGCTCGGGCGGCTCCCAGTTGGGGATGGCCGGCGTGGTCAGCCCGATCACCGCCACCTGCACGCCGTTGACCTGCTTCAGCAGCATGGGCTCGAAGGTGCGATCGCCCATGTGGTCGGCCGCCTTCTCGTACTGCCGCTTGGAAACCGCGACGGCCTCCTCTTCCGTGGCAGTTGGCGTGACGTTGGCCGAGATCCAGGGGAATTCCGCCTCCCCGCGCGCCTTCAGCAGCACCGGCAGCCCGAAGTTGAATTCATGGTTGCCGACCGCCATCGCGTCGTAGCGCAGATAGTTCATCACCCGCATCATCGGGTCGCGGGAGGCGGTGCCGCCCTTTTCGCGGACCGCCCGCTGGTGAAGGTACTCGACGGGTGAGCCCTGGATGGTGTCGCCGCAGTCAATCAGCATGGCCTCCGGGTGGAGGCGGCGTTCTTCTTCCACCAGCGTCGAGACGCGCGCCAGCCCCAGCGCCGCCGGCCGGTCGACGTAGTAATCGAGCGGGTAGATGGCGCCGTGAAGATCGGTGGTGGCCAACACCACGATGGTCACCCGCTCGGCGGTGCCGGCGGGCGCTATGGCCAGGACGACCAGCAGGCTGGTCAGAAGAAAAAAAAGGAAGCCGCGGCGCAAATGCATCGGGAGCTGGCCCATGGGTCTATTGAACCACAACGCGGCCATCCCCGCAGCCAAACAAGCGGCGGACTCAGCGCTCAGCACTCAACACCCGGCGCTCAGCACGCTATTTGGCGGCTTTGAACAGCTTGGCCAGGATTCCGGCCGTGGTCATGAGCGTGGTGAGATCCTTGATGGCGAAATCGGGGCCGGCGGCCGGCCCGGTTTTGCCTTTGCGCGAAACCTGGATCACGCCCACCGCCTTCCCTTCGGAAATCAGCGGGGCACTCATGATTTTCTGGATAGGGCTGCCCTTGGTTTCCGCGCTCAGATCCACCGCCTCGAAGATGGTGGGGTGCTTCTGCGCCGGGAAGTTGTTGATCATTTCCGGCCGCTTCTCGCGCACCGTCCGCACGGCCAGCGACGCGGTGCTGCTCATGGGGATGCTCCCCACCTTCTGCAGCTTGAATGGATAAATGAAGGAAAGGACGGACCCGCCATGGGTCACATGGAGGATGGCCACCTCGTCCAGTTTCACCTGAAAGGTCTTGGCCAGCTCAGTAACCAGCTTCTCGACCATCTCGCTGCTGTTCATCCACTGGCTGGATTTGGCGGTTTCCTCCACCAGCTTC
>JAPKYU010000572.1 GCA_026394175.1 Acidobacteriota bacterium
CAGATCAGGTAGAACTGCCGGTTGCCGTTTCCTCGCTGGATCACCTGCACTCGGGAGAGATAACCCATCTGCTGACCCTCCAACGGGCAGCATTGTATCAACTAGCTATATCGCTAGTCAAGTCTTTTTTTGAATTTTTTCGCAGCTTCAAAGCCATTCCGCATAGCGGAGCGGCAGAGCCGCCAGCGGGTTGGCGTTATCGGAAGTTTTCGACCAGCATGAGGTCGCTGTCCACGCGGTCGAGTTGCGTGTAGAGAATCCACTTGCCGTCAGGCGAGACGGCAGGATACAAATAGCCGCTCGCCTTGGGCAGTTCCGCAATGTCGGTGAGGCGGCCGGTTGCGAAACTGTAGAAGCGTATAACGGGAGCGCCAGCCGCCGTCCGGCTGTGGAAACACAGGCCCTCGTTCGACACGGCCCAGTAACTCTGACGCCCCTGCCCAAGCACCTGGGTTTCCTCGCCGCCCTCGACGGGCACTCGCCAAATGCCGTCCGCGCCGTACTTGGTGCAGTAAAGGAACTTCCCATCGGACGCTTCAAAGGCCTCCCACCCGCCTTTCTTGGTGACCTGTATGGCTGTTCCCCCTTCGGCCGGCGCCTTCCAGATTTGCCAGTCCCCGCTGCGATTGGAGCCGAAGTAAATCCAACGCCCGTCTTTGGACCAGCTCGGGCGCACCTCATCGGAGGGTTCCGTTGTCAAGCGGCGCGGCGCACCGCCTTCAACACTGACCACGTAGATGTCACGGTGCCCCTCCTTGGTGGAGTCAAAGGCGATCCAGCGGTCGTCGGGAGACCAGCGCGGGCTGCCCACATGCGGACCGCCGAAAGAGGTCAACTGGACCGCATTCAGCCCCTCACTGTCGCACACCCAAACCTCAGAGCTTCCAGAGCGGTTCGAAGAGAAAACGACTCTCTTGCCGTCCGGCGAGAACTGCGGCTGGTATTCACTCTGCGTGGAGGCAATCAGCTTGGTCGGCGGGGTTCCTTTCTCTGTCGCACGCGGGCCCCTGACGCGCCAGATGTTGTAATCGGAAATGGACCGGGCGAAGGCCAGGCGCTGTCCGTCCCGGGAAATGGAGGGATACAGGCCGTCGCCGAACGCCAGTCGCTCCGGTTGGCCGCCGGCGGAGGCGATCTTCCACATCTCCTGCGCGCCGCTCCGATCTGATGAAAACACCACGCTACGGCCATCCGGAGTCCAGTCAAGTCCGGTGACGCGCCGCTCGTCGAAGGTAAGGCGCCTTGCTTCGCCGCTAGGCTTGCCGTCGGCCAGCGAAAGCAGGTAGATGTCGAAGTTGGTCCATGTACGCATCCGGACAAAAGCCAGCGTGAGGCCGTCTGGGGAGAGTGCGGGATACACGTCGCCTCCCCAATCCGCAGGAGGGGAGGTGAGCCGCCGCTTCTCGCGCGTCTCGGTGGAAAGCAGGTAGATGCTGTTCGGTTCCTTTGGCCCACCCCTGTCCACGATCGCCAACGATTTTCCGTCCGGTGACCAGGATAATCGATACCCAGTTGATGCCGCCCCGGTCCAATCCACAATAGCCGCCGTCTGTGCCAGTTTGCGCTCAGAACCGCCCAGTGCGGGAATCACGTATACCTGCGCGCCCGACTCAGACCAACGCAAGAAAGCAATGTAGCGCCCGTCTGGCGACCAGGCGGGGCAATAATCCGGCTGCGGGTTGGTGGTCAGTCGGAGAGGCGTTCCGGCGTCAACCAGTTTCACGTAGATATCGAAATTGTCTTCCTTTTCGCCGTTCCAGGCGAAAGCCACCTGCTTGCCATCGGGCGACATAGCCGGCTGAATTTCCAGGCCCGGATAGCTGGTCAGCGGAACGACGCGCGGAGGAGGGCCGCCGGTGACGCCGGGGTGGAAGACGCGCAGCCAGACTCCGGCTCCGATCAGTGCCAGGCCGAGGGCCAGCAGGCCAGCCGCCAGCAATCGGTTGGGTGGCTTCTGTGCCGCTGCCAACTGCGCAGGCGCGACCGTTGTCAGCTTGCCCGAGTCGGACTCTTCTTTGAGTTCCTCCAGCGCGATCTTTACGTCGTCCATGTGCTGGAAGCGCCGGCCCGGGTCTTTGCGCAGGCACCGGGCGACGATCTTCTCCAGGTCGCGCGGCACATCCTCGGCCACGCTGCTGGGCGGCGGTGGTTCTTCCTTGAGGATGGCCGACAATGTGGAGACTTTTGTCTCACCACGAAAAGCGCGTCGCCCGGTGATTACCTCGTAGAGCAGGGAGCCAAACGAGAAAATGTCCGACCGGGCGTCCACCTTCTTGCCTTCCGCCTGCTCGGGCGACATGTAGGCCACGGTGCCGAGGATGGCGCCCTCCTCGGTATGAGGCGCCTCGTCTGCCGCACTCAACGTTTCGCCGGCTTCGTCGCCGGGCGCAGACTCCGTGAGCTTGGCCAGGCCGAAATCCAGTACCTTGACCAGCCCTTTTTCGGTCACCATCACGTTCGCCGGCTTCAGGTCCCGGTGTACGATGCCTGCTGCGTGGGCAACGGCCAGCGCGTCGGCCATCTGGATGCTGTATTTCAGGGTCTCGCTCAGCTTCAGGCCCTTGCGCCCAATCAACTGATCGAGCGTCTTGCCGGCCACATATTCCATGACGATGAAATCGCGGCCGTCTTCGCACGCAATCTCATGGATGGTGACGATGTTGGGATGGTTGAGTGCCGACGCGGCCTTGGCCTCCTGGATGAACCGGCGCTTGCGTTCCGGGTTCGCAACTCTTTCCGCAGGCAAGACCTTGATGGCCACCAAGCGGCCCAGATGCGTGTCCTTTGCCTTGTACACCACACCCATGCCGCCCTCGCCGAGCTTCTCAAGGACCTGGTAGTGTGAAATTGTTTGGCCAAGCATAACGAGAACCCTCCAGGTGGAATCCCATGGGGAGGGCCGTAGTGGCGTCAAGTCTACCCCGTTCCTGCCCGCCGAACAATGCCACTTTGCACGGCAGCTTTGTGCAGCTTTGTGCCCTTTGTGCCTTGGTGGTGAGTTAAAATGAACGCTTCATGCCGGAACTGTTCCGCCTGCTGAGGTACGTCCGCCCCTACTGGTTCCGCCTCAGCGTGTCGGTGCTGATGATGGCGGCGGTGGGGGCCTTCGAGGCCATCATGGCCTTGTTGATCGGCCCGGTGTTCGACCGCGTGCTCAACCCGCGGGCGGCCGGCGACGGCATCGTGCTCCTCAAGAGCGTCCCCGGGATCGGACCGCTTGACCTCCGCCTCTTCGTTCCTTCCTGGATGCACAACACCTGGACCATCGTGGCCGCCGTCATCGTGGTGGTCACGCTGGGCAAGGCGTTGTGCGAGTACGTGGCCAGCTATTTGGTCAACTACATCGGCTTCGCGGTGGTGACGGACCTGCGCAACCAGCTTTACGACAAGGTGATCCACCAGTCGATGCGCTTCTTCCACGGGCACGCCACCGGGCGGCTGATGTCGGCGGTGCTGAACGATATCGAGAAGATACAGCTTGCCGTCTCGCACGTGCTCGCCGATTTCCTGCGGCAGAGTTTCACGCTGCTGGGCATGGTGGCGGTGCTGACGCTGCTGGACTGGAAGCTGGCGGCTGTCTCGCTGCCGTTGCTGATCGCGGTCGTGCTTTACACCGCGACCAAGATCGGGCGCCGCGTTCATCGTTCGACGCGCAAGACGCAGGACAACTTGGCCGAGATCAGCGAGATCCTGCAGGAAAGCATCAGCGGCATCCGGATCGTGAAGGCCTTCGGTATGGAGAGGTTCGAGCTGGGGCGGTTCCGGGAGGCGGCCCGGCGGCTGTTCCGCGTGAACCTGCGCTACGTGCGCGCCCAGGCCCTGACCTCGCCCCTGATGGAGCTGCTGGGCGCGCTGATGATCGTCATCATGCTGTGGGTGGGCCGCGACCGGATCAAGGCCGACGTCCTCACCCCCGGCGCG
>JAPKYU010000324.1 GCA_026394175.1 Acidobacteriota bacterium
GAAGTACAACTGACCAAAGACCTGGATTTTCCGCTGGACGGGCGCGACGTGCTGATCGTGGAGGACATCCTGGACACCGGCTTAACGCTGAACTACCTCTACCACCTGCTGCTTTCGCGCAGCCCGCGCTCGCTGAAAATCGTGACGCTGCTGGATAAGCCGTCGCGCCGCGTTCAGCCCGTCAGCGTGGACTACGTCGGCTTCGAAATCCCGGACGCCTTCGTGGTCGGCTACGGCCTGGACTATGGCGAGCAGTACCGGCAGCTTCCCGAGGTTTGCGTGCTGGAAACCAGCGAGGGGGTGCTGAAGTAGCCATGGCCGTGAAGCGCCGGATCATCACGCTTGCCGATCTGCCAGAGTGCGCCGAGGGCGGCGAGTTCCGCGTTCCGTACGACGCGGTGCTCACGCCGCTGGCCCGGGATGAGGCGGCCCGGCGGGGCTGGCGCGTGCGCGAGGTTCCCGAGGGTGAAGCGGCCGCGCCTCCCAACCCGGCCCGCACCATCGCCCTGGGCGCCGACCACGGCGGCTTCGCCATGAAGCAGTACCTCAAGCCGCTGCTGGAGCGCATGGGTTTTGCCGTGAAGGACTTCGGCGTCTATGAAGAGAAAACAGCCGACTATCCCGACCAGGCGGCCGCGGTGGCCCGCGCGGTGGCCGGCGGCGAGGCGGGTTTCGGCATCATCATCGATGGCGCCGGTATCGGCTCCTGCATGGTGGCCAACAAGATACCGGGGGTGCGCGCGGCCCTGTGCTACGATAAGGCCACCGCACGCAACAGCCGCGAGCACAACAATGCCAATGTTTTGACGCTGGGCGGGCAACTGATCCCCTTCGAATTGGCCGCCGAAATCGCCGCCGTTTGGCTGAACACTTCCTTCGCGGGCGGGCGGCACCAGAAGCGCGTTGAGAAAATCGACGCGCTCGATAAGTAGGCTGGAGACCGGAGGCTGGAGAAAGGGTGACTCCAGCCTCCAGTCTCCAGTCTCCAGTCTCCAGCCACCAGCCTTGGGTCTATGTCCTACGACGTCGAACGCCTGATCGAGACCATCACCGAGGAGATTTACGCGCGTCTGAGCAGCGGCGACGCGCGCCCCCGGCCGGCCATGGCGTCCGAGGGCTTGGAAATCGACCACCTCATCTGTCCGGGCTGCACCGGGCGCTGTCCGGCGACCTGCGCGGGCAAGACACAGCGCATCGTGAACGCGGGCGCCTCGCGCGTATCGGTGACCGCGCCGGTGCCGGCGCGCATGGCCGGCGACCCGGCGCTGGCCGCCATGATCGACCATACCCTGCTGAAGCCGGAGGCCAGGCGCGAGGACATCATTCAGTTGTGCGACGAGGCGCGGCGCTACGGCTTCGCCAGCGTCTGCATCAACCCCTGCTGGGTGCCCCTGGCCGCCCGGGAACTGCGCGGCAGCCGGGTGATGGTGTGTACCGTGGCCGGCTTCCCGCTGGGCGCGGCCACGCCGGCGGTGAAGCGCTTCGAGGCCGCGGAAGCCGTCCAGACGGGCGCGCAGGAAATCGACATGGTGATCAACGTGGGCGCGCTGCGCAGCGAAGATTACGGCCTGGTCGGCGAAGACATCCGCGGCGTGGCCCAAGCCACCCATGCCGGCGGCGCCATCCTGAAAGTCATTCTGGAGACGGCGCTGCTGGATGACGAACAGAAGGTGGCCGGGTGCCTGCTGGCGCAATCGGCGGGCGCCGATTTCGTGAAGACCTCCACGGGCTTCGGCCCCGGCGGCGCCACGGTCCACGATGTCGAGCTGATGCGCTTCGCGGTCGGTGCGCGCATGGGCGTCAAGGCCGCCGGCGGCGTGCGCACGCTCGACGACCTGAAGAAAATGGTGTCGGCCGGGGCCACACGCATCGGCGCCTCCGCCAGCGTGAAGATCATGGAAGAAGCCGGAGGACAGCAACCCGCCTCAGTTGCTTCCGCTCGCGCGCACTGAATCATGAGTTATGAATTATGAGTTATGAATTTTCGATCTCCGTTCAGAGCTATGAATTCATAACTCATAATTGACAATTCCCAACCACATGCCGACCGAATCCAGCCCCGCCGTTCTGCCCGAACCGGAGACCCTCCGCTTCCTGTTGGAAGTGGCCGAAGTGGCCAACAGTTCACCGGACCTGGACGAACTGCTGGCGCGCATCGCGGCCACCATTCGCCAGGCCATCGATTACGAGATCCTCGCCATCCTGCTGCTGAACGAGAGCACGCAGGAGCTGCGCATCCGGTACGCCATCGGCCACAAGGACGAAGTGGTGCGCAATGTCCGCGTCCCGGTGGGCGCCGGCATCACGGGGGCGGCGGCGGCCGAAGGCCGGGCGGTGATGGTCCCGGACGTGCGCGCCGACGGCCGCTACATCAACGTGCTCGACGAAGTGCGCTCGGAGCTGGCCGTGCCCATGATCGCCAAGGGCCGGGTGGTGGGGGTCATCGATCTGCAGAGCCGGCAGGCCGGCGGATTCAGCGAGCGGCAGCGCGGCCTGCTGTCGCTGGTGGCCAGCCGGGTGGCCGCGGCGATCGAGAACGCGCGCCTCTATCGCTCCACGCTGCGCCAGGCGCGCACCCTGGCCACGCTGACGGCAATCAGCCACGAGTTCTCCTCCATCCTCAAGCTGGATGCGCTGCTGCGGAAAATCGCCGAGCTGGTGCGGAAGCTGATCGGCTACGACGTCTTCAGCATCCTGCTGCTGGACGAGCGCGACGGCCTGCTCAAGCATTACCTCAGCAGTCACTTCATGAAGCAGGTGCAGGACAAGAAGGACTTCCCGCTCGGCAAGGGAATCGTGGGCACAGCGGCGGCCCAGGCGCGCAGCCTGCTGGTTCCGGACGTGACCCGCGATCCGCGCTACGTGAGCTGTAACCCGGCGGTGCGCTCGGAGCTGGCCGTGCCCCTGGTGGTGAAGGACCGCGTGATCGGCGTGCTCGACATGGAAAGCGCGCGCCGCGCCTTCTTCACCAGCCGGCACCTGCAGACCATGGAGACGCTGGCGCCGCAGATAGCCATCGCCATCGAGAACGCGCGGCTCTACGAACAACTGGCGCGGGACGAGGCGCGCATGGAGCGCGACCTGGCGGCGGCCCGCGAGCTGCAGGAGAGCCTGCTGCCGGCCTGCTGCCCGCAGCTTCCGGGCCTCGAGATGGAGGCCCGCTATGAGCCGGCCCGCGAGCTGGGCGGCGACCTGTACGACTTCATCGAATACGAGGCGGCCGCCGGCCCGGTCCCGCTCGACACACCGGGCGCGCCGGCCGCGGTGGGCATTTTTACCGGCGACGTCAGCGGCAAGGGCGCTCCGGCGGCGCTGTACGCCGCGCTGTCCCACGGCCTGATCCGCACCCTGGCCCAGCGGCGCCAGCCGCCCGGGCAGGTGCTGGCGCGGCTGAACAAGGTGCTCTGCGAGCGCCGCGTCGAAGCCCGTTCGCTGGCCCTCTGCCTGGCGCTGCTCGATATGCGGACCTACAGCCTGGAAATCGCCAACGCCGGTTTGCCGCATCCCATCTTCTGCCGCGGCGGGGAAATCCTTCCGCTGCGCGTGGAAGGCGTGCCGCTGGGACTGCTGGACGGCGTCGAGTACCAGGCCACCGTCATCGAAATGAGGCCCGGGGACACGGCCGTGTTTTACACCGACGGCATCTCCGAGAATTTCAACGCGGCGGGCGAAGAGTTCGGCCGGCATCGTCTGCGCGAACTGATTGCCGCCAATTGCCGGTTCGGCGCCGCGGAACTGTTGCAGCGCATCTTCGACGAAGCCAGCCGCTGGTCGGCCGGACACCCGGCCTCCGACGATCGCACCGCGGTTGTTCTCCGCCGGGCGGACGAACCACAAAGCCACTAAGGACACAAAGTTCACAAAGAAACGTCTTCGTGTTCCCTGGTGTACTTTGGTCTTTGTGGTGGATTCAGACATGTCTGATTTTCTCTACCGACGGGGCAGGCTGTACTGTGAAGGCGTGGCGGTCGAGCGGATCGCCGCCTCGGTGGGCACCCCCGTCTATGTTTACAGCCGGGCGGTCATGGAGCGGAACTTCCGGCGATACGACCGCGCGTTTCGCGGCTGCCCGCACACCATCTGCTATTCGGTCAAAGCCAATTCCAGCCTGGCCCTGCTGAGCGTACTGGCAGGCCTGGGCGCCGGCTTCGACATCGTCTCCGGCGGCGAGCTGCACCGCGCGCTGGCCGCCGGCGGCGACCCCGGGCGGCTGGTGTTTTCCGGTGTCGGGAAAACGGCGGCCGAAATGGAAGCGGCGCTGCGCGCCGGCATTCTGCTGTTCAACGCCGAATCTAGTGGGGAGTTGAGCCTGCTGGCAAGGTTGGCCCGCAAGGCCGGCCGCAAGGCGCCCGCAGCCCTGCGAGTCAATCCCGACGTCAGCGCCGGCGCCCACCCGTACATCTCTACCGGCCTGCGCCAGCACAAGTTCGGGATCGACATCAGCCGCGCCGAAGCCCTCTACCTGAAGGCGGCACGGGCGCGCTGGCTTCAGATGGCGGGCGTAAGCTGCCACATCGGATCTCAGATCCTGGCGCTGGAGCCGTTTCTGGAGGCGCTGGAGAAGCTGCTGGACCTGGCGGAGCGGTTGCGCCGCCACGGCC
Source organism: Acidobacteriota bacterium (assembly GCA_026394175.1). Lineage (GTDB taxonomy): Bacteria > Acidobacteriota > Terriglobia > JAJPHL01 > JAPKYU01 > JAPKYU01. The sequence continues at coordinate 4,602 of JAPKYU010000324.1, forward strand.
TGGCCATCCGCTACCTCGATCTGGGCGGGGGCCTGGGCGTTTCCCACCACAGCGGCGAGGCCGGGCCGGACATCGGAGAATACGGCCGCCGCCTCCGGCGCATCCTCGACTCCGCCAGTGGCTTGCGCTATCACCTGCTGCTGGAGCCGGGCCGCTCCATCGTCGGGGAGGCCGGCATCCTGCTGGCCCGCGTCCTGTACACCAAGCGCGGCGCCACCAAGCGCTTCATTATCGTGGACGCGGCCATGAACGACCTGCTGCGGCCCGCTCTGTACGGCTCCTACCACGAGGTGCGGCCGGCGGCCAATCTCCGCCGGCGCCAGGTGGAGGCCGACGTCGTTGGACCCATCTGTGAAAGCGGGGATTTCCTGGCCCAGGACCGGCGCCTGCCGGAGGTGCGCCCGGGCGAGTTGCTCGCCGTGTTCACCACCGGCGCTTACGGCGCGGCGCTGGGGTCCAACTACAACTCCCGCCTGCGTCCTCCCGAAGTGCTGGTGGAGGGCGACAGGTTCCGCATCATCCGCGAGCGCGAATCCTACGACGACCTGGTCCGCCTGGAACGCCTGTAGCGGTGAACCACAAAGGCACAGAGAGCACGAAGATTCACCCAGGGTTTCTTTGTTGGTCTTTGTGTCCTTCGGGTCTCTGTGCTTAATTCCTCTTCACCGGGCCGGTTCGATTTTCTTCACCTCGATGACCTTGGTCTTTTCGTACAGCGTGCCCGTCACCTTCACCTTCTGGGCGGCGAATTTCTCGGGCGTCTGCTGGTCGGAAAGCAGGTAGAGGTCGTCACCCATCAGCAAGACATACTTCCACTTTTTGGGGTCGGATTTCACGCACTCGATCACGCACCTGGAATCCGGTTTGATGCCCATGGTGTGCCTGGCGCCGCACATGTTGCAGGTAACGACGCCCACGAAGGGGCCCTGCTGGGTCTGGCCGGCAAGCCACACCGCGCCCAAAAGAACAACTGCAACCAATATCGATTTCCGGAACATTTCCTCTTCTCCTTTGGCTCTTGATAACCGGCTGAAGCCGGTCCCTACATCCTCACAAAAACTCAGTGTTTGCGCGGTGGCGTGCCGGGCGGATGCGTGTGAGTATGAGGCACCTGCTCGCCCGCCTGATGCTGGTGTTCGCCCTGCTTGCCGGCCGCCATTGGCTGCATCTGCTTCAACTCGTCTGGGGTGAGTTTCGGCAGGTGACGGATGAAGCTGACCAGGCGCCAGCTCTGCTCCGCCGTGTGCTCGTTTCCCCAGGCGGGCATACCGCTGAAACGCACGCCGTTGACGATCGTGCTGTAAATCTGCCCGTCGGTCATTTCCTGCGTGTCTTCTTTCGTCATATCGGGCACCGGAGGATACTGGTTGCGGCCGATATCGGTCTGGCCCTTGCCATCCAGGCCATGGCAGACCGCACAGTGATCCACCCAGTGCTCGCGCGCTTGGGCCATTCCCTGTGGCGTCTCCGCGTGGGGGTTCTTCATGTTCTTATCCGCCGGCGGCGTAGCCAGGTTGCGCGCCTGCTCGATGAGGAATTCCTCGATTTCCGAAGGTTTGGTGCGCACGCTGAAACCCTGCCGGACGATTGCGAAATAGAAGAAGGCGGCCACAGCAGCCAGGGTGAGAACGACCGTAATGATCACTTTTCGCATGCTTCCTCCGCAGAAGGGACGGCCGTCGGGCCATCCGAAACTCGGTAAAGAATTACATCAATCTTGCCGGGGCAAACAGCCGGTACCCGCGCCCAGGATCCGGTTGCCAGGCACCGGAAGCAGCGCCGGACGCCGCAAGCACACTGGGGACATAGTATCGCGTCTCGCGCGGCAGCAGCGACGCCAGGCGCGCGAAGTCCCGGCTGCCGGTGCGCGCCTGCGCCGACTGGACCCGCTTCTCGCCGGCGTTGTAGCCGGCCAGGGCCAGCTTCCAATCCCCGAACATGGTGTAAAGCTCCTTCAGGTAACGGGCGGCGGCGCGGGTGGACCTCTCCACATCGACGCGCTCGTCCACGCCGCCGTCCACGCGCAAGCCGAACCGCCGCGCCGTCTCGGGAATCAGTTGCCAGACGCCGCGCGCGCTCCTGGGAGACAGGGCCAGCGGATTGAAATTGCTCTCGACTTTCGCGACTCCCAGCAAGTCCGCCGGCAGCCCTTCCTGCGCGAGGATTTGCGCGATCCTCGCCTGCATGGGCGTCGGCCAGGGCGTGTCGAAACGCAAAGACGCAGAGGACGCGGAGATGACGCCGAGACTCTCTGCGACACTCTGCGACCTCGGCGCCTCTGCGTTGAAGCTCTCCTTGGCGGCTAACGCGGCATCGGCTTGCCTGGAAACTTCGGAGCGGAGTTTCTCGAATATCTCCAGGCCCTGCGCCTTGTTCACCTTCCGCCACAGCACGTTGAACGTTTCCTCCGAAATCGGCTGCTTCAGTTGGAAATTGAACGCGCGGGCGTTGGCGTAATGGAGCCGGTCGCGCTCGAACGTGGTGATGGTCAGTTGATAGCGGCCGCTGCTGCTGATGGTTTCAATATCCTCCCAACGCCACCGGCGCGACTGGGCCTTGTCCACCTGATGCTTGACGGCGAACTGAGCGAGCACGCTGCCGGGAGGATCCGCCGAGCCGCCAATCAGCCGCTGGCCCAGCTTTGCTTGCAGGAACCGAAGAGCTTCTCGTTGATCTCCGCTCAGCTTGAAATGGAATTCGCGGTCCGCGCCCAGCTTCCACTTCGGCCCGTCCTCGTAAGTGAGCAGATCCACTCGACCGTCATCGAGCAGGCGCAGTTGCTGCACTTCAAGGTAAGGCCAGTGGAAAGTGTGTTTCGCGCTTTCGAACCCCACTTCCGTGTCGCCGATGGTCAGCTTGCCGTCGCAGCCGCCCCGCAGGTGATCGTGGCGCGCCGCGAACGAGAATGGCGCGGCCAGCAGCGAGCTTGAACCACCAAGACACAAAGACACCAAGAACACCAGGAAAACCTTCGTGGTGAATCCGATCCTGTCTTTCATGCCGGTTGCCCCCGTTTCATTTCAAAGTGCCATTTCCAGATGGCGTAGATGGCCGGATAGACGGCCAGTTCCATGATGAAGGAGGTGAAGATGCCGCCGACCATGGGCGCCGCGATGCGTTTCATGACGTCGGCGCCCGCGCCCACCGACCACATGATCGGGAACAGCGCCATGAACATGCAGGCGACCGTCATCACTTTGGGCCGGACGCGCTTGACCGCGCCGTGGATGATCGCTTCCTTCAAATCGGCCCATGTCTTCATGCGTCCCTGGTTCTGCATATCGTGGTAGGCAAGGTCAAGATAGAGCAGCATGAAGACGCCGGTTTCCGCATCCACACCCATCAGCGCGATCAAGCCGACCCATACCCCGATGCTCATGTTGTAACCCAGCAGGTACAAAAGCCAGACGGCTCCGACCGCCGAAAACGGCACCGCCAGGAAAATGATGAAGGTCTTGGCTACCGAGCGGGTATTCATGTACAGCAGCATGAAGATCAGGAACAGCGTGATGGGGACGACGATCAGCAGGCGCTGTTCGACCCGCTGCATGTACTCGAACTGCCCGCTCCAGACCAGCGAGTAGCCGGGCGGCAACTGGACGTGCTCGCGCACGGCTTTCCTGGCGTCGGCCACGTAGCTGCCCATGTCGCGCCCGGCCATGTCCACGTACACGTAGCCGTTGAGCATGCCGTTTTCGTCGCGGATCATGGCCGGTCCGGTTACCAGCTTCACATCCGCAAGCTGCGCCATGGGCACCTGCGCGCCCGACGGCGTGGAAACCAGCACCCGCTCCAGCTTGTCCACGCTGGAGCGAAAGTCGCGCAAGTAACGGACATTGACCGGGTAGCGCTCGCGTCCTTCGACGGTGGTGGTGATATTGTCGCCGCCCACCGCGGTCATCACGTACATCTGGGCGTCGTTGACCGAGAGGCCGTAGCGCGCCAACTGGTCGCGTTTGAAATCGAAGTCCAGGAAATAACCGCCGGCCGTGCGCTCGGAAAACTGGCTGCGCGTGCCGGGCACCTTGGCGATGACCGATTCGATCTGGCCGCCGATCTCCTCGATTTTCTTCAGGTCGGAGCCGTAGATCTTGATGCCGACCGGGGTCCGGATCCCGGTGGTCAGCATGTCGATGCGGGCCTTGATGGGCATGGTCCAGGCATTGCTGACGCCGGGCAGCTTCAGCGCCTGGTCCATCTGTCCCACCAGTTCTTCCCAGGAAATGTGATCGGGCGTGATGCGCCGCAGAACGGGGAGGGCCCAGGCCGGCGCCCACGCCGTGTACCAGGTGTCCTTATGCCGCCATTCGCTCTCCGGCTTCAGCACCACGGTGGTTTCCATCATCGAGAAGGGAGCCGGATCGGTGGAGGTTTCGGCACGCCCGGCTTTGCCCAGCACCCGCTCGACTTCGGGGAACTGCCGCAGCAGCCGGTCCTGGACCTGCAGCAGTTGCTGCGCCTCGGCCACCGAAATGCCGGGCAGCGTCGAGGGCATGAACAGGATCACGCCTTCGTTGAGCGGCGGCATGAACTCCGATCCGAGCTGGAAATAAATCGGGACAGTAAGGGCCACCACCAACACGGCAGATACGACCACCGCCCACCTGTGCGCCAGCACGAACTCCACCACCGGCTGGTAGATTCTCATCAGAAGACGGCTCAGCGGGTGCTTCTCTTCGGGCTTGATCCTGCCCACCAGCACCGCGTTTGTCGCCCGGCACAGCCACCGCGGACGGAAGCTGAAGTTGCGGGCGTGGGTGAACAGGATCCGCATGGCTGGATCGAGCGTGATGGCCAGCACCGCGGCGATGGCCATCGAGAAGTTCTTGGTGAAGGCCAGGGGCTTGAACAGCCGCCCTTCCTGCGCCTCCAGCGTGAAGATGGGCATGAAGGAGACGGCGATCACCAATAGCGAGAAGAAACTGGGCCCGCCCACTTCCTTGATAGCTTCGATCACCACTTCCTTGTAATCGCGCTTGCGCCCCTCGGCGTCCCACTGTTCCAGCTTCTTGTGGGTCTGCTCCACTACCACGATAGCCGCGTCCACCATGGCGCCGATGGCGATGGCAATGCCGCCCAGCGACATGATGTTGGAG
>JAPKYU010000122.1 GCA_026394175.1 Acidobacteriota bacterium
CACACGCGGCCAGGTGTACAAGCATTTCCGTTGACACAACCGCTGTCCGCAGCCTAAGACTACAATTCGTCTTCCTCGTCTTCCGCTTCGAGTGTCTGCCCCAGCGTAATCGGCTCCGCACCCTCCGGACTTGCGCAACAAGGAAAAGGTTTCGACATATCGACAGCAGGTCCTTCGAGCACGGAGGCAATGGTCGTGATATCCACCAGGCCCAGGCAGCCGTACAGCGCGGGCAGGATGTGCTCGGGCGGGTAGCGGCGGCGAAGCTCGGCGACGCGCTCGGTGCCGGCGCGATAGGCGGGCAGGTACATGCGGCCCAGCAGCGGGTGGCGCCCCCAGGGGCCCGACAGCTTCTGCGCGCGCTCCGCGGTCACCAGGTAATCGCGGCGCAGCACAGCAGCCACTTCCGGCTGCGGCCGGCCTTCTTTCCAGGTCAGCCACGACGCCTGGTTCTTGGCGTCGTCCTGCAACAGCGCCAGCAGCACGCCGATCTGCAGGTCTTCGTCCGCCAGCTCCTCGACCGAGTTCACGCCGTGGGCGATCAGGATGGCGTTGTTGGCGATGCCCTCGAACAGCCCGGCGGCGCGCGTGTTCATGGTCAGCACGGTGGCCTCGAAGCCGGCCAGGCCGCGCACATACAGGTCTTGCAGGTAGGCGAACGTGGTCACGTGGCCGGGAACGACCTCGTGGCTGATCAACTGCTCGAACTCCGGCACCGAGATTTCGAGCGAGGCGTTGATTTCATAGGTGGCCTCATACTGGGGCGTTCCGTCGGCGCGGCGCGCCCGGCCCAGGTAGTTCATCGAGCCGGAAAACCAGGCGTCCTTGATGGGGAGAAAGTCGATGTTGGCGCGCGGGATGCCGCGCAATTCGGCGGGCAGGCGCGGCACAAGATGCCGGGCGGCCAGGGCGTCGAACTGCGTGATGAAGGCGCCGCTCAGGGCGCGGACGGAAGCCAGCGGAGCGCGCCGCGCCTGCCGCCAGGCATCCACGGCCGCCGGCAATTCCGCGCCGCTCGATGACGGATATCCGGCGCGCGCCAGCAATTCGGCCACGCGCCGGCGCCGGGCCTGCGGCTGCGAGGGCGCGGGCGCCTGCCCGATGCAGGCGCGCACGCATCGTTCGTAGGGCACCGGCTCACCCTTGCCCAGGATCTCCATGGCCAGGTCCCACATCACCTCGAAGCAGAGCGCCTGGCCGTGCAGGTACTGGCCGCGCAACCCGCCGGCGCGCTGCGACTCCTCGGCGAGGCCCTGGATCGCTCCGTGGACGTCCACCGAGGCGAGGTAGGCCTCGATCGCCGTCCGGTCGGGCAGCTTCGCCGATACGCCGCCGGTCTCGCGCAGCCGCGCGGCCGCCGGAACGGTATAGGCCGGCGGCAGCGGCTCGTCGGAAAACCAGGAGTCGGCGATGAACCGGCCGGTGCCCGAGGGGCACATCACGTCGCCGCCCCACAGCGTATCAATTCCCAGAATGGCATTGCCGACCAGCGTCTCAAATCTCTCGCTCATGTTTCCTCCCGCAGGGCAAATGGGACGCAGATGAACGCAGATCAGCGCAGATTCAATTCGCAATCTTATCTGCGTTCATCTGCGTTTATCTGCGTCCTATTGTTCTTGCTTACGCAAGGAGCCGAACCAAAGGTACAGGCAGAGGCCGATAAACAGGGCCGCGGAGACAAGCTGGGACACCGGTTCGTTGTCGTAGAACGGGGTCTTGATGCGCTCTTCGGCATAGCCGGGGACCAGGCGAAGCGCGGCGCCGAAGACGCCGCCGAGGGCGCCGCCGGCCATCAGCCCCGAGGCGATAATGACGCCGCGCTCGCGGATCACGGCGCCCCGGCGCCCGCCGGCGCGCTCCGAGCGCTTCCCCAGGAAGTGCGCCAGGAAGCCGCCTACCAGCGCCGGCGTGTTCAGCTCCAGCGGCAGGTACATGCCCAGCGCGAAGACCAGCGCCGGCGCGCCGAGCATTTCCATCATCAGCGTAATCATAGCGCCGGCGCCAAACAGCAGGTAGGCGACGGGCTGCCGGCTCATGAAGCCTTCCACCAGCGCTTTCATGATGGAGGCCTGCGGGGAGGGCAGCACCACGCGCGGGTCGCCCGGCGCCGCCTCGCCGAACTGGAAGGCGCGCGCCAGCAGCACGATGGTCAAGCCGACGGCCACCGACGCAACCACCACCCCCAGGAACTTCACCTTTTCTTGCGCCGCCGGGGTCGAGCCCAGCCAGTAGCCGGTTTTCAAGTCGGTGATGGTCTGTCCGGAGACCGCGAGCGCCGTGCACACCATGCCGGCGATGGCCATCACGAAGAACATCCCCGTGGTCCCCGACAACCCGAAGCGCAGAAGAACCGCGCAGGAAATGATGATGGTCAGCATGGTCATGCCGGAGACCGGATTCCGGGCCACGGTGGCGATGGCGTTGGCCGCCACGGAGGTGAAGAAAAAGGAGAAGAGCAGCGTCAGCAGCAGGCCGGCCACCACCACGGCCGCCGAGGGCGCCAGTTTGCCGAGCAGGATGGCCACACCGAGCGCGCTGATCACCACGCCGGCCAGGATCGACACCACCGAGATGTCGCGGTCGGTCCGCTCCAGGCCCCCGCCTTCTCCCCGGCGGAAAGCGCGCAGGGCGATCGAGAACGAGCCGGCCACGATGCGCAGGGACTTGATGATGCCGAAAATGCCGGCCGTGGCGATGGCGCCCACCCCGACGAATCGGACGTACCCGCGGAAAATCTGCGTGGCGCTCATCTTGGCGATGGGGATGGCGGCCGGGTACACCACGGTGTCGCCCAGGTGGCTCCCGATCATCCAGATCAGCGGCACCAGCACGAAATTGGAGAGCACGCCCCCGGCGCACAAAATCATCGAGCTGCGCAGCCCCATCACGTATCCCAGCCCCAGGATGAAGCCGATGGCGTCGAAGCTGAACACCATCCTGGCGCGCTCGGAGAGCTGCCGCGCCAGGGAGAAAAAGCGGAAATCGACGTACTCCTTCCACACCTGGAAGGTGGTCACGAAGAAGTCGTAGACGCCGGCGATCACGGTAGCCTGCAGCAGCAGCCTGGCCTGCTCGCCGCCCCGCTCGCCGGTGACCAGCACTTCGGTAATGGCGGTGGCTTCCGGATAGGGCAACTGCCCGTGCATATCGCGCACGAAATAGCGCCGCAGCGGGATCAGGAACAGCACACCCAGCGTGCCGCCGGCCAGGCAGATGAAGATGGTCTGGACCGGGTGCGGATCAAGCTTGAGGATGTACAGCGCCGGGATGGTGAACACGGCCCCGGCCACCACCGAGCCGGAGGCGCCGCCGATGCCGGTGATGATGACGTTTTCCAGCAGGGTTGACCGGCGGGGATACAGTCGCGCCAGGCCGATGGCCAGGATGGAAATGGGGATGGCCGCCTCCATCACCTGCCCCACCTTCAGCCCGGAATAGGCGGAGGCCGCGCTGAACACCACGCAAAGCAACAGGCCCCAACCCACCGACCGCCAACTCAACTCCGGCACGATGCCGGCCGCGGGCACGCATGGCTGGTAGACCTCGCCGGGCGCCAGCGGCCTGTAGGCGTTTTCCGGAAGCGTCGCGGTTTGCGAAACGGGCCGGCCTTCAGAAGCGCTCATGGGGCCGCATTATACAAGACCGCCGTGAACCACAAAGGCACTAAGAGCACAAAGAGGCACAAAGAAGTTGCGTTGTGTTTCTTTGTGTCCTTGGTGCCTTTGTGGTAAGACACTCCCATGAAGCGACGCGATTTCTTTCGAAACACATTGGCCGGCGGTGGTGGCTTTCTGGCGAGCGCCTGGGCTGGCCAGGCCGCGCTGCCAGGACCGCCGAAGATGAAGATCACCGCGCTGAAGTTCCTGCGGATGCAATTCCCCGGCAAGACCCCCCGCAAGCGCAACTCGATCATCGAGAGCGGAGGCGGCGCGCCCGGCATGTCGATGATCGAGCTTCAGACCGATGCCGGCATCATCGGACGCAGCCTGCTCAAGGGCAATGCCAACCTGATCGAGCGCACGGTCTTTCCCCGCGTGGCCGGTGAGAACCCATTCTATATCGAACGGATCTGGGACCGCATGTACCGCTACAACCGCAAGCCGGTGGCCAAAGGCGAGTACATCGTGGCCATGGGCTCGATCGACAACGCCATCTGGGACATCATCGGCAAGGCCCTGAATATGCCCGTGTACCAGATCCTTGGCGCGCACAAGGACCGGCTGCGCGTCTACGCGGCCGGCGGCTACTACGAGGAAGGCAAGGGGCTGCGGGAACTGGCGAAAGAAATGGAAGGCTACGTGGCCGAAGGCTTCCGGGCGGTCAAGATGAAGGTTGGCGGGGAACCGTTCGCCACCGACGCCGAGCGCGTCAAGGCCGTCCGCCAGGCCATCGGGCCGAAGATCGATCTGCTGATCGATGCCAACAACCGCTGGACGGCGGTCGAAGCGATCCGGTTTGGACGCATGGTTGAGAAGCACGATATCTACTGGTTCGAGGAGCCGGTGGAGCCGGACGATTTCGCGGGCAGCGCCGAGGTGCGCCACGCGCTGGACATCCCCATCGTGGCCGGGGAAAACGAATTCACGCGCTGGGGCTGCCGTGACCTTATCACCGCCGGCGCCGCCGACATCCTGAACCTCGACACCACCAACGCCGGCGGCATCACCGAATACCGCAAGATCGCGGCGCTGGCTTCCGCGTTCCACATCCCGGTGGCGCCGCACGGCGATCCGTTCATGGCCGTGCATTTGCTTGCCGCCACGCCCAACGCGCTGATTATGGAAACCTACCCGGGCGTGGAGAGCCGCTACAACCCGGCCCTGCCCTTGTTCCCGGTCAAGGACGGCTACATCGACGTGCCGACGAAGGCCGGCCTGGGCATCGATCCCGATCCGGAGATGGTTCGCAAGTACCGCGTCGGCTGACGGCTGCCGTTGGAACGCCGGAATTGTCGGGCTGAGACGGCGAGCCGATCCGGTTGAGGTAGAATGGAGCCATGGCTCGAGGGGCGGACCGGTACGGCGAGGATAGCCCCTCTGCCGCGGGGCTACAGTCTGAGGCGAGGAAGTGGTAATGATGAGCCTGGCATCGGTGGTTCACAGTAACCCGGAGATTCTCGGCGGGACGCCCGTGTTCCAAGGTACCCGTGTACCGCTCCGGAATTTGATCGATTACCTGGAGCGGGGGCATAGCCTCGACGAGTTTCTCGACGCTTTCCCGACGGTTTCACGCGAGCAAGTGGTCGCTGCTCTAGAGGCGGCCCATGAGGCGTTGAGTTGCCGTGCGCGTTCTACTTGATGAGCAACTCCCGCGCCAGTTAGCGCCGTTCTTCGTCGGGCATGAGGTGCGTACGGTGCAGCAGGAAGGCTGGGCTGGCCTTAGCAATGGCGACCTGCTGAAGCAGGCCCAGGCTGCCGGTTTCGATCTGTTCCTCACCGCCGACCAGAACCTCGAGTTCCAGCAGAACCTTTGGAGGTCGGGCCTTCGCGTCCTTGTCTTGAAAGCTGCGAGTAATGCCCTGGAGGATCTGCTTCCACTGGTTCCGTCAGTCCTGGCGGAAATGGCGAAGGCGCAGCCGAGTCAGGTGGTTTGCATTGAGGCTTAGCAAGGCGCCGCGCAGCCGAGGGCGGGGGCGGACTATTGCTCCGCGTTGCGGTAAGGCGCCCGGCGGGGCATGGTATTTACAGAGCTTGCGAAATGAATCTGGCGATGAAGCCCCTGAGCGAAGTGACGAAGCGAGCGGTCAATGTGCTCTCCAGGGAAATTGGGATTGCCGACACCGTGCGGTTTCTCAACCAGTTCAGCACGGGCTACGGCAACTACACCGACGAACGGGAAGCCCTGTTCGCGGATCTCACGCTGGACGAGATCCTGTCGGCGACCAGGGGAGCAAGACCTGGCCACGTGCCTAACAAGCGGCTCAAGCGGGCCGATGGGAAGGGCGGCCGCTCAGCCGCGCGGCGGTAGACGGTTCAAGACGGACGCCTGATCTACGCGCCGGGAGGGTGAGACATGGCCAGCGACTACATTGTGGATGAGGTTCGGCGCATTCGTGAAAAACAGGCCGCAAAATACCGTTTCGATATAAAGGCGATCCTCGCAGCCGCAAAGAAGCGGCAACGTACATCGGGGCACAAGGTCGTCTCAATGGTGGCAAAGCAGAAAGTCGGCGCCTGACAGCGCTCGCTTGCGGGCTCCAAATGCCGCGGCGCGGCGGAACGCCGGAATTGTCGGGCTGAGACGGCGAGCCGATCCGGTTGAGGTAGAATGGTGGCATGGGTATAACGAGCGGGAGAGTTGTGGGCGGTCAAATCATCGTGGAGGGTGAGCCTCTCAAGGAGGGCTCCACCGTAACGATCCTGTTTCCGGAGGAGCGCACATTCGAACTAAACGAGGCCGATGAGGCTGCTCTGCTCGCTGCCATTGCGGAAGCCGATCGAGGTGAAGCGCTGGACGCCGATAACGTTCTCTCACGGCTTCGCGATCGTCGGTCATGACGCTCCCCATCAAGATCGTTCCTCGCGCTGCTCGCGAAATCGCTGAAGCATGGGACTGGTGGCAAGCCAACCGGCCGGCTGCTCCAGTAGCTCTGGAAGAGGAACTACGGCGGGCCTTTGCATTGATCGCGCAGCATCCCTTGGCGGGGGCGCGAGCTATGAACGCGAAGCTGGCGGGAGTTCGTCGTGTGCATCTCAGCAGGATTCATTACTATCTGTATTATCGAGTTCGGTCGTCTCCCGAAACTGTTGAAGTGCTGGCATTGTGGCACACCAGTCGCGGCTCGGACCCTGGAGTGTAGCAGGGCTTGCTAACCGGGCGTTGCAGGCACCCGCACTTCGGGCGCGTAACCGCGCCGTTCGAGGAAACTTGCTCGCGTTGCGATCGAGGAGGCAGAGGTGGAATCCCTCATTCCTCTCCGTTCCTCCGATGTCTGCTCTGTGGTTTTTCTGTTCAGCGGTATTCGAGTACCTTGAAATCCTCCAACAGCCCGTAGGACTCCAGGTCGTAGCCCGTGCCGGCGGGCATGTGCGGCGGCGCTGTGCGAAAACTCTGCGGAGACGTGAGCCCCCGGTTGATCTTGCCGTGATGCGGGCCGAGCAGGTTCTTCAGCGACCCGTAAACGATCACTTCTACGCGCACCTCGCCACCGGCGGCGCGCGCCGCGTCGGTGATGTCCAGTTCGTACGGCTGCCAGCCGATGATTCCCGCCGGCTTCCCGTTGACCAGAACTTCGGCCACCGTCCCCTGCCATTTCCCCAGGCGCACTTTGTACCGCCCGGCGGTTTTGCCGAGCCGGTAGCCGGCCGAGTAAGAAACCCGGTCCGAGTAGAACGGCAGCGCCTGCTCTTTCCAGGGGCCGGTTTTGAGCGACGCCGCTCGGACCGCCCTCCAGCCGCGGCCCTGCGATTCCAGCCCAAAATCACCGAGGAGGTAAATCGGCTCCAGTTCGTTGTGGACCGACATGGGCCGGGCCGCCAGCGTCACGGCGTTGTCCCCCTCGACGACGTGGCGTCCAATATCGAAAACGCCGAAGGCGTGATCCAGCCACCATGCGCCCGGCCGGCGCTCAACCGGTCGGCCGTTGATCGAAACCTTCCAGAACTCGGGCCGTTCGATGATGGCCTGCAGAGCTGCCTTGTCCACGCCGCCGGCCACCTCGAAGTGGAACGTAGCCTCGAACCCGGAATCGGCGGGGAATTTGTTCCGGTCCAGGATCGAGGTCTTGTACTGCACGGCCGTGCCCCAGGGGTTCCCCGCCTCGAAACCGTAACGCTTGAAAACCTTGTCGGCGGCGTTGTAGTAGTAAACGTCTTTCTCGATTGCGCCATCCAGCTTCAGGTCGCAGAAATCGAGCGTGAGGGCGTTGGGGGAAAGGCGCTTGACGGCAAGCGGAGTGGCGGGTGGCAGTTCGCGTTGTACCGCCGGCGTCTCGCCGGCCGGGCCCTGCCGGCGGGACGCCGGCGCTACGTCACCGACGAACAGCAGCAGGCTGCCGGCGGGGGGAAGCTCGAAGGCCATCGCGGCCCGGCCGCCTTCTTGCCCGGCCGGGAACGGGGTGATCTTGCCGGTCTGTGGATCCAGTTGCACCGCGGACTTGCCCTTCACCTTGACTGTCCCCGAGGCGGGTTCTTCCAGGCTGGCATTCACAAGGAACAGCAATTGCCCCTGGTCGAGCTTGCGCCGCTGGTGGAAAAGCTTGCCGGACTTATTCGGCCGGATGAATTCCACTTCCGGGCCGGCCAGCAGTCTGGCCGCGGCCTCGTCAGCGGGCGATTGAGCCCGCGTCCACTGCGGCGCATACTGCGCCGCCAGCCGCTTCACTCGATCGTTCTCCGCGCCGTCCAGGAACGGCGGCGGGTCAACGAAGGCGAGCACCTTGCCGCCCGTTTTCAGGTAATCGGCCAGCAGGCCGGCGGCCGCGCTGTCCAGGTTCTCGAGGCCGGGCGGCAGCACCACCAGGCTGTACGACCGCTGCCCGACGGTGAAGCGCCCGCCCCCGACCTTGCCGCGGTCCTTGATGATGTTCTCCGAGCCCAGGTCGTATTCCATCTGCGCCGCCTCGAGTTGGTTCACGAACGCCTGAAACGCCCGGCCGAGTTCCATCATGCGGGGGTTCGGCTGCCCGGGCGAGGCATACAGCCAGGCTGAGGAAGTCGGCTCGATCACCAGCGTGCTGTTGACCTGCTGGCCGGAGGAAAGCGCCAGCGACAGGCGGGCAAAGTGGTTGCCGAGCGCGTGATAGTGCTTCCACCACGGCTCGTGGTAGGTGAACGACTGCGGGTAGTCGTGCTTGCGCGCGCCGGCCAGCGTCTGGAACGACAGGTGCTGGTTCATCATGTTGACGCCCAGCACGTACTCCCACTCGCCCAGGCGCTTCATGTCCTCGAAGCGCAGCTCCCAGCCGGCTCCGCCGTAGGTCTCGCTGAGCGTGCGGCGCTGGCCCACCTGGTTGGCGACGCTGGCGAGTTCCTTGACCGCGCGCGCGTTGCCGAACTGCGCGCTCACCTCCTCGCTGAACTGGTTGAACAACATGTCGATGCCCGGCACGTGGAACCAGGCGTACATGGCCATGTTGTCGGGCACCTGGCCGGGATTGGGCCAGGCATGTTCCCAGTAGTGCCCTGTCCACTGGATGCCCTGCTTTTCGGTGTACTGTTTCCAGGGCTTGGCCCAACGGTCGATGAATAGCTGAAGAAGCAGGGCGTAGTAGTTGTGACGCACCTTGCGCCACTCGCCCACCTCCTCGAACAGCGAGACCACGCGCGGCTTCAGGTCGTAGCCCCAGCGCTTCTGGAACTGCTCGAACAGGTCCGGC
>JAPKYU010000277.1 GCA_026394175.1 Acidobacteriota bacterium
GGACGACGCGCAGGCCTCGGACAAGATCCGCCGCAACGTCGAGTCGATCGAGCGCGAGATCGGCCATCCCATCGACAACGTGCGCACCAAGGCAGCTTAGCCGCGCTCCGCCGGGGCGGTTCACGCGCCGGACACACGGAATCCGGGGTGTCTTTCACTCCGGGCTGAGCTTGGCTTCCAGCTCGGCCCAGCGGGCGTATAACTCATCGACGCGCTTCTGCACGGCCTGCAACTGCCCGTATACTTCGTGAACGCGGGCCGCATTGCTGGCCACGGCCGGGTCTTCCAGTTCGCGCCGGTGCGTCTCCAATTCCGCTTCCGCTTCGAGGATGCGCTCCTCCATCTGGTCCCACTCGATCTGATCGAGGTAAGAGAGCTTCTTTCTGCGCGCTGGGCGCTCGGCCGGCGGCTCCGTTCTTGCGACCATCCTGCCGTCGGCCGGCCTGGCGCCGCGGCGGCGCTCGGTCTGCGCCTGCTCCCACTGCGAATAGTCGGCGTACCACTCGGCGCCGCCCTCGCCGTCCAGTCCGAGGACCACCGTCGAAACGCGGTCGAGCATGTAGCGGTCATGGGTCACCAGGACCAGGGCGCCGGGGAAATCGAGCAGGCTTTCCTCCAGCGTCTCAAGCGTGGGGATGTCGAGGTCGTTGGTAGGCTCGTCGAGCAGCAGCACGTCGGCGGGCTGCAGCATCAGCCGCGCGATGAACACGCGGGCACGCTCGCCGCCCGAGAGGCTCCCGACCGGCATCTCAAGCTGCTCGGCACGGAACAGGAAACGTTTCGCCCAGGCGGCCACGTGGATCGGCCGGCCGCGGTAGATCACTGAATCACCTTCGGGACACAGTGCGCGCCGAAGGCTGATTTCCGGGACAATCTGTTCGCGGCGCTGCTCGAAGTACACCACCCGCAGCAGGTCGGCGCGTTCGATGCGGCCCGCGTCCGGCCCCCACTCGCCCATCAGCACGTTCAGAAGCGTGGTCTTGCCGCTGCCGTTGGGGCCGACCAAGCCGATGCGCCTACCCGGCGAAAGCAGCAGGTTCAGCCCGCGGAACAGAGTCCGCCCGCCCATTTGCTTTTCCAGGTTTCTGGCGACCAGCAGGTGTTTTGTTTTTCGCTGGGAGGCGGTGAAATCGATGGCCGCCGCGGGTGTGTCGGTGCGCGCCCTGGTCTCGGCCAGTTCCTGGATGAGGCTTTCGGCGGCGTCGGAGCGCGCGCGCGACTTGGTGGTGCGCGCCTTCGGCCCTCGCCGCAGCCACTCCAGCTCGCGTCGCACCCGGTTCGCCAGCGCCTCGCGGTAGCGCGCCTGCGCCTCCAGAAACTCCTCCTTCTTTTCCAGGAAGCGGGTGTAGTTCCCTTCCACGTAAAGGATCCCGTCCGGATACAGGTGGCTGATCTCGGCCATGCGGCGCGCGGCATTTTCCAGGAAATAGCGGTCGTGGCTGATCACCAGGCAGGCCAACCGCGCGCCGGCGAGCAGCTTTTCCAACCATAGGATGCCTTCGAGGTCGAGGTGGTTGGTGGGTTCGTCCAGCAGCAGCAGGTCGGGCTCCTTGATCAGTTCGGCCGCGATTGCCAGGCGCTTCTCCCAGCCGCCGGAGAGGCTGCCGGTTTTCACCGATGCGTCGTCGAAGCCCGCCTTGCCGAGCGTGATGGCCACTCGCGCCGCGCGCTCGCCCTCCTCCAGCGGCAGCGCGGCAATCGATTCGCGTACCATTTCTTCGGCCGTCTTCTCGGGATCGAAGGCTGAAACCTGCGGGACGTAGCCGAGCCGCGTGCCCTGGCGAAGCGAGACGGCGCCGCTGTCCGGCTCTTTCACGCCGGCGAGAATTTCCATCAGCGTGGATTTGCCGCTGCCGTTCGGCCCGATCACACCCAGCCGGTCGCCCTCGTGAATGCTCAGCGACAGCTTCTCGAAAAGCGTGTGCGCGCCGTAAGCCTTGCCGATTTCGTGACAGGTGAGAAGGACAGCCATAACCCCAAGGTTCGATTATCAGCGAAGCGTAGGCCGTTGGGCAAAAGACCCGCGTGGACAACGCAGACGCAAAGAACGCGTCAGGATTGCATGCCTCATCATCCGCACCTCCCGCGCAGAGTATGCCCGCATGCACAGGCGACATGCACCAGAGCCGCGGTGATTCACTCTGTGATAGATTACGCGGGTGAGGCGCATCATGCGGACACTTCTTGCGGTGCTGGTGCTGGCTGCCTGCTGCGGGTTTGCCGGCGATGAACAATTCAACGGCCGCTGGGACATCAAGACCTTCGGCGAGCCGAGAGGCCGGGCATGGTGGCTGGAAATCGA
>JAPKYU010000531.1 GCA_026394175.1 Acidobacteriota bacterium
CTTTCATCGAACATGCGAAGGCTGAGCAGATCGCGCCGGGCGTCTGGCTGACCGGTCCCATCGCCCGGGTGCATCCCGAGGAGAACTGGTGGTCCGGCGGCGGCGGGCGGGTGAAAAGGCCGGACTCGACCCTGGCGGACGACAACGTGCCCGAGGACCAGGCGCTGGTGCTCGACACCGAGCGCGGCCTGGTGGTGCTTTCGGGCTGCGGGCACGCGGGCATTATCAACACCCTGGAATATGCGCGGCAACAGGTACGCCAGGCGCCGCTCCACGCCGTCATCGGCGGGTTCCACCTTATCGGCGCCGAGGATGCCAGGATCGATTGGACCGCGCGCAAACTGAAGGAACTGGGCGTGGAGAACTTCTTCGGCGCCCACTGCACCGGAATCGAAACGGTGTATCGCATCCGGCAAATCACCGGACTGGACCGCAAGGCGTGCGCGGTCGCGGCGGTCGGGGGAGTGTTTCGCCTGGACAAGGGAATCGATCCGGGCCCCATCGCCCGGTAAGGGTCAGATCAAGATCTACCGCCGACGCTTCGCCGGCGACCTCCGCGCAGCGCACGTTCGCTCGGCGGCGAGGCCGCGTCAAGCTGCTGAACAAGAGCCAGGATTGAAGATGGATGTAGCCCGTGCCTCGCGCTCCCGCGGCCACACGCCAATCACTCAGGCAATTCCGCCCGCTTGATGCGCGAGTTCGAGCGCCTGTACCACGACCCGCGCTTCCAGGACTTGCTGCGACGCATGAAACTGCCGCCGGTGACACCGAATCAAACACCAAGGCCGGAAGGCTGGATGTCTTGACCGTCCAGATCCCTCGTGGTCAAGCCTTGACCAGTTGGAACCTGGAAATCTCCGGCGGGCAATTGATGCGGATGGGCAGCGCCACGAAGCCCAGGCCCCGGCTCACGTACAGGTAACGGTTCCCCTCGCGGTACAGCCCTTTGACATAGCGGAAGACGGCCGAGCCCAGGGCCAGCGGCCGGCCGTTGTGCTCGGCCACCACCACCTGCCCGCCGCCATGCGTGTGTCCGGCCAGTGTCAAGGCGGCCTGGAACTCGCCTGCTTCAATGAACGCGTGCGGATGGTGGGCCAGAAGAATGCGCGGCGCATCGCCCCGGTAGCCGTCGAGCGCGCGCCTGAGGGCTGCCCGCGTGGCCGCGCTCGAGTAGGTGTTGGGGTTGCCGCGCACCATGCCGGTCCAGTCCAGCCCCACGATCAGCAATTCATCATGGCCCTGGCGCAGGCTGGCGTGCCGGCTGCGGAGCATGCGCACGCCCACCGCCTCCATGCCCTCCATGATCCACCGGCATCCCGCGTAGCCGGTGCCGGGGTCGGGGCGGTCGGCATAGTAGTCGTGGTTGCCCAGGATGCCGAACACTCCCAGCGGCGCGCGCAGGCGGCTGAGGGCGCGCTGCGCCTCCGGCAGCAGATCCAGGCTGCTGTCCATGATGTCGCCGGTGATCACCACCAATTCCGACCGCAGCCCGTTGGCCACTTCCACCACCCGCGCCATGTCGGCTTCGCGCATGAAAGCCCCGGCGTGCAGGTCGGAAAGCTGGGTGATGGTGACGCCGTCGAAGGCCGCCGGCAGCCCGCGGACCGGGATTCTTACGGTCGGTGAAACTTCCAGATCCAGAGAGCCATAGACGCCCTTGGTGAAAATGGCAAACAGGGCGGCCGGAACACCCCATGCGGCGGCGGCCAGAAAATTGCGCCGCGCCAGCACGGCGGCGGTGGCCGGCCGCCGCGGCGGAAACAGCCGGCCAAGAAGATGAACGATACCGGCAGCGATCTCCGCCGGGAAGGCCAGGAACATCAGCGCCACCAGCGTCGCCACCCAGGCAAAGAAGGGATAGAAGAAGACGCGCAGAACCGGCTGGGGCACCTGGTGCAGGCCGCCGCCGGCCAGCCACAACAGCAGCAGCACGCCATAGGGAGCGTTGATCAGCACAAAGCCGGCGCGCACCCGGCGCACCCAGCGCTCGGCCTGGGCGCCATCGCGCCAGCGCCGCACCAGGCGCCGCGCCTTGCTGTACAGGTAGTAATTCAGCCCCGCCAGCAACAGGCCTGCGACCAGAGCGGAAAAGAGCGCCCTCATGATTGTTCTCAGTCTGCCTCAGCCAGGGTATCGAGAACCGGCCCCCGGCGAAGAGGCAGATCAACGTAGATTCTATCCGCGTTGATCTGCGTCCCATTCCAGCTACGACCGGCCCAGCAGGCGGGCGATGCGCTTGTCGATGGGCGGGTGGGTGCTGAACAGCTCCATGATGCCGCCGCCGGAGAAGGGCTTCACGATGAACAGGTGCGCGGTGGCCGGCGAGGCGTTCATGGGCAGGCGCTTGTTCCCGGTCTCCAGTTTCTCCAGCGCGTTGGCCAGGCCATATGGGTTGCCGGTCATGTCGGCGCCGGCGGCGTCGGCGGCGTACTCGCGGGAGCGCGAGATGGCCGCCTGGATCAGCAGCGCGGCGATGGGCGCGACAATGAGCATCAACAGGCCGCCCAGCCCGCCGCTACGGTCGTCGTCGCGGTCGCGCCCATAGCCGCCGAAGATCATCGCGAACTCGCCCATGCGGGCCAGCACCGTGATGGCGCCGGCGATCATGGCCGCCACCGAACTGATCAGGATGTCGCGGTTCAGCACATGGCCCAGTTCGTGAGCCAGCACGCCTTCCAGCTCCGAATCGCCCAGGATTTGAAGAATGCCGGCGGTCACCGCCACCGCCGCGTGCTTTGGGTTGCGCCCCGTGGCAAACGCATTCGGCGTATCGGTCGGGATCACGTACAGGCGCGGCATGGGGATGTTGCGGCGCATGGCCAGACGCTCGACGATGGGCGCCACACGCCGGTAAATCTCCGGGTTTGCGTCCGGAGTCAACGGCTGCGCCCGGTACATGGCCAGCACGATCTTGTCGGACCAGAAATAGGAGACGAAATTCATCACCCCGGCAAAGGCCAGGGCGACGAACATGCCGTTCTGCCCGCCGACAGCTCCGCCGATGAAAAGGAACAGGAGCGTCAGGGCGGTGAGTAGAAACGCGGTCTTGAAGGTGTTCATTTCGGTCCCTACACGATTATACGTAAGTGACGAGTGATAAGTGACAAGTGACGAGTGGCCGGCTGGCGCTCGTCACTTGTCACTTGTCACTCGTCACTGCGGTTGGCGCTCGAAGGTCACCTCGCCGGAGGGCGTGGCATCCACCTTGACCCGGTCGCCCGCCTGGACCGCGCCTTCCAGCAGCTTGAGCGCCAGCGGGTCCTGGATCAGCCGCTGGATAGCGCGGCGCAACGGGCGCGCGCCAAACTGCGGGTCGTAGCCCTGCCGGAACAGCAGCCGCCTGGCCGCGTCCGTCAGCTCCAGCTCGATCTTGCGGCCGGCCAGCAACTGGCGCAGGCCCCGCAACTGGATCTCGATGATTTGCTCGATCTCTTCCTCGCCCAGGGCCCGGAAGATGATCACCTCGTCCACGCGGTTGAGGAATTCGGGGCGGAAGGTGGTGTGCAGGGCTTCGTCGATGCGGCGCTTCAGGTCGGCTTCCACCTGCTCGCGCTCGCGGCGGCCGGCCGCCTGGAACCCGATCTGGGCCTCGCGGATCCAGGCCGAGCCGACGTTGCTGGTCATGACGATGACCGTATTGCGAAAATCGACGGTGCGGCCCTTGCCGTCGGTCAGGCGGCCGTCGTCCAGGATCTGCAGCAGGGCGTTGAAGACGTCCGGGTGCGCCTTCTCGATCTCGTCGAACAGCACCACCGAGTAGGGGCGGCGGCGCACGTGCTCGGTCAACTGGCCGCCTTCTTCGTAGCCCACGTAACCGGGCGGCGCGCCGATCATGCGCGCCACCGAATGCTTCTCCATGTACTCGCTCATGTCCAGGCGGGCCATGGCCTTCTCGTCGTCGAAGAGGAACTCGGCCAGGGCCCGGGCCAGCTCGGTCTTGCCCACGCCGGTGGGGCCCAGGAACAGGAAGGAGCCGATGGGGCGGCGGGGGTCGGACAGGCCGGCGCGGTTGCGGCGCACGGCGCTGGCCACCCGCGCCAGCGCTTCCTCCTGCCCAATCACCCGCAGGCGCAGGCGCTCCTCCATGCGCACCAGCTTCTGAATCTCGCCCTCCAGCATTCGCGACACCGGGATGCCGGTCCACTTGGAGACGATGCGGGCGGTGTCCTCTTCGTCCACCTCGTCCTTGAGCATGCGGTTGGCCTTGTATTCCTCGGTCTTCTGGTCGGCCTCCCCCAGTTGGCGTTCGAGCTGGTTCAGCCGGCCGTAGCGGATTTCGGCGGCCCGGGCGAGGTCCCCATCGCGGGTGGCCTGCTCCTCTTCCATCTTGAGCTTCTCGATGCGCTCCTTCAGCTCGGCCACGCGCCCGATGAACGTCTTTTCCTCCTCCCAGCGCTGGCGCAGGCGGGCCAGCTCGCCGCGCAGGCGGTCGAGATCGTCCTCGACGGCGCGGAGCCGCTCCCGCGACGCGGCGTCTTTCTCCTTCATCAGCGCCTGGCGCTCGATCTCGAGCTGCGTGATGCGCCGCTGGATCTGGTCGATCTCCACGGGGACCGAGTCGATCTGCATCTTCAGCGAGGCGGCCGCCTCGTCCATCAGGTCGACGGCCTTGTCGGGCAGGAAGCGGTCGCTGATATAACGATGGGAGAGCACGGCGGCGGCCACCAGCGCCGCATCCTGGATGCGCACGTGGTGGTGGGTCTCGTAGCGCTCCTTCAACCCGCGCAGGATGCCGATGGTGTCTTCGACGCTGGGCTCGCCGACTAAAACGATCTGGAAGCGGCGCTCCAGCGCCGGATCTTTCTCGATGTACTTGCGGTATTCGTTCAGGGTGGTGGCGCCGATGGCGCGCAGCTCGCCGCGCGCCAGGGCGGGCTTCAGCATGTTGGAGGCGTCGATGGACCCCTCGGCCGCGCCCGCCCCCACCAGGGTGTGCAGCTCGTCGATGAACAGCACGACCTGGCCCTCAGAATCCTGGATTTCCTTGAGCAGGGCCTTCAGCCGCTCCTCAAACTCGCCGCGGAACTTGGCGCCGGCCACCATGGAGGCCAGGTCCAGCGCCACCAGGCGCTTGGACTTCAGGCTTTCCGGAACATCGCCGGAGACGATCCGCTGGGCCAGCCCCTCGACGATGGCGGTCTTGCCCACGCCCGGCTCGCCGATCAGCACCGGGTTGTTCTTGGTGCGCCGCGAGAGGACCTGGATGACACGCCGGATTTCTTCGTCGCGCCCGATTACCGGGTCGAGCTTGCCCTTGCGCGCCAGCTCCGTCAGGTCGCGGGCGTAGCGTTCCAGGGCCTGGTAGGTGGATTCCGGCGTCTGGGAGGTGATGCGCTGGCTGCCGCGGACGCCGGCCAGCGCCTTCAGGATGGCCTCGTGATGCACGCCGTTGGCCGATAGCGCCATCTGCGCGGGATCGCCTTTCAGATCGGCGATGGCCAGCAGCAGGTGCTCGGTCGAAATGTACTCGTCCTTGAACCGCTCCGCTTCCTTCTCCGCCGCTTCGAAGACCTGGCCAAGCTGCGGCGACAGATAGAGTTGGCCGGCGCCCTGGACCTGGGGCAGGGATTTCAGCGCGCGCTCGAGGTCGGTCAGCAGGGTGTCGGGCGAGGCGCCCAGCTTCTGCACCACCGGCTGCACCACGCCGTCGGGTTGCGCCACCAGCGCCAACAACAGGTGCAGCGGCGTCACTTGCTGGTGGTTGCGCTTCTGCGCCTCGGCCTGCGCCCGGGCCACGGCTTCCTGCGCCTTGACCGTGAAGCGATCCATTCTCAGCATGATTTCCTCCGCAGATTCCTCATTGCCGCCTGATGGCGTGCAAAGCTTAGCACAAGTCAATAATAATATCTTAGCATCAGGTTGTCAAGTCACCACGTAAATTACAGGCAATACTATCCACAATAGCGTATTTCATGCTTCCCAAACTCCATAATCCAATATTTACCATCCGGTAACGACCCTAGAATCGGATTACGGTATTCACTGTAGCTAGTGCCTATTTGTCAATGAGTTGCAAACACCTGCAGCCATCGGCTTCCTGCTTGCATCAACAATCATAGAAGTAGTCGAGCGCCCGGTCGATTGGGCGCGCTCATCTTGTTTCTCTCGAGGAGGACCAATGTCAAAGTGGTGTGTGGTGTTGCTCCTTGCCGTGATTGTGAGCGGCCTGGCTTGGGCGCAGGGAGGCCCGAGCGGTGCTATCTCGATTATGGTGAAGGATGAATCGGGCGCCGTAGTTCCCGGCGCCGCAGTGACGATGACCAACATGGGCACGGGGTTGCAGGAGCGCGAGGGAACCACCGGGCCCGACGGGGTATACAGAGCCAGCATCCTTCCCATCGGCAGGTATACCATCACGGTTAGCAACACCGGCTTCCAGCGCATGGAGGTGATTAACATCCCAGTGCGGGTCACGGAAACGACCAGCGTGGCGATCACCCTGAGCTTGGGCGCCATCGAGCAATCCGTGACCGTAACCGGGACCCCCACGGCGGTGCAATTGAACAACCCAACTACCGGCCAGGTGGTCAGCAACGTCGGCCAGCTCCCGCTGGTGACCCGCAACATACTGCAGATCCTGGCGCTGTCGCCGGGCGTATCGACCGACCTGAACGACACGGCCGCACTGGGCCGCGGCAACGTCAGCATCGAGGTCAATGGCCAGAAAGCCACATCGAACAACTACCAACTGGAAGGCATTAACGCCAACGACTACAACCTTCCTCAATTTGCCAACGTTCCGGTTCCGAACCCTTCGGCGGTGGCCGAATTCCGGACGCAGACCAGCCTCTACGACGCCTCGCAGGGCCGCAACCCCGGCGGCAACGTCCAGGTAGCTATGAAGTCGGGAACCAGCAAGTTCCACGGCGACGTGTTTGAGTTCTTCCGCAACGACCACCTGAACGCCAACGACTTCTTCCTGAACCAGCAGGGCGGGCCGAAACCGGTCCTGAAGCAGAACCAGTTCGGCGGTTCTGTGGGCGGGCCGATCCCCATGACGGGGGCCTTCTTTTTCGTGAACTACCAGGGAACCCGCCAGCGCAGCGGCCTGGCCAACGGGACGCAACTCAACTCGCTGCTCATCGCGCTGCCCACCGACCGTTCGGCCACCAACCTGGCCAACAGCTTCAACGTGCCGGCCGGCGCCATCAATCCGGTTTCGCTGGCGCTGCTGAACCTGCAGGGCAGCAAGTTCCCCGGCCCGGGCGGCTACCTGATCCCCTCGGTGGCGCCCACCGTCCCTGGGAGCATCCCGCAAGGCCGCCTGGTGCAGTCCATTCCGGGCCGGTACACCGATGACCAATTCGTCGCCAACATGGACAAGCAGATTCGCAGCAGGGACAAGATCTCCGGCCGCTGGTTCTTCTCCGATAACGACACCACACGGCCGTTCTTTACCACTCCGATCGTGCCGCGCAGCCTGCCCTTTGCCTCCAGCCAACCGGGGAGCAACCGCTTCCTGTCGCTGAGTGAGACGCACACCTTCAGCCCTACGCTGCTGAACCAGTTCCGGTTCGGTTATAACCGCTTCACTTTCTCCATCACGCCGGAGGAGTTGATCGGCCTGTCGGACATCAGTGCCACGCGCGGCAACCAGGCGCAGTTCCCGGGCGCCTTCCAGGTCAACGTCGCCGCCCCGGGCTTCATCATCGGCCCGGGCGTCAACGACAACCGCGGCGGCGCGTTCAACACCTTCGAGTGGGCCGATACGGTATCGAAGACCTGGGGCAAGCACAACCTGCGCTTCGGCCTCAGCTTCACCCGCTACCAGTTGAACCGCTTCAACAACTTCGCCACCCGCGGCAGCGTCTCGTTCGTCGCCGCCAATCCCCTGTCGGCGTTCCAGAACTTCCTGCTGGGCAACATCCGCACCACCCAGGGTGGCTCCGGGTTCTTCGACTTCTACTTCCGCAACACCGATGCCTCGGCGTTCATGCAGGACGACTGGAAGGTGACTTCGCGCCTGACCGTGAACCTCGGCCTGCGCTGGGAACCCTTCGCCATCGCCCACGAGAAGAACGACCTGCTGACCAACCTGGAGGGCATCAACGACAATCTGGCGCCCAACTTCGTGTTCCCCGGGGACCTGACTTTGCGGAGCCTGGGGACGCCGGGCGTGGACGGTTGCACCTTGAAGGATTGCCGGTTTTGGGGGAACGTGGCGCCACGCGCGGGGTTTGCCTACGATCCCACGGGGTCGGCCAAGTGGGCCATCCGCGGCGGCTACGGCATCTATTACAACCGCTTCTCGAACCAGCTCCTGCTGCAGTCCACTGGCGGCAACGTCTTCCAGCAGGCGGTCTCGGGAACCGGCACCCCGTTCAACAACCCGTTCCCGACCCTGCGGCCGCAGTCGGACTTCCCGCTGACGCCGCAACCGCTGGCGCACCTGGCCTCGGTCGCCAATGGAGGCTTGGGCGCTCCGACCTTCACCGGGCCGCTCCAGGGCTTCCTGTTCTTCGCCGACCGCAACTTCCGGGCGCCTTACGTGCAACAGTGGAACCTCACCGTCCAGCACGAGGTTTACAGGAACTGGCTAGCGGAAATCGGCTATGTGGGCACCAAGGGGACGGCGCTGGTCTACAGCAACGCGAACTTCAACCAGGCCCTCCCGGTGAACGCGGCCAACCCGCTGGTGCAGCCCACTACGGCCGGCACCATGACCATCACCGGCAGCACCCTGGACAACCTCGATGCCCGCGTGCCGGCCAAGTGGCTGGGCATTCCGGTGGGACGGCTGGAGCCGCAGACCAACGACGGCGCCTCCACCTACCACGCGCTGCAGACCTCGATGACGCGGCGCTTCGGCGAGAGCTACTTCCAGGCCGCGTACACCTTCTCTCACTCCATCGACAACCAGTCCGGCTCGCAAGCCGATCAGGGCGATGAGCTGAACGGCAACACCGTGTTCAACGGCAACCAGCGGCTCACCCGCGGCCTGTCGGACTTCGACCGGCGGCATCGTTTGGTGATGAGCTACGCCTGGGAGTTGCCCTTCTTCCGGCACACCGCCGGCTGGCGGCGGTCCATGCTGGGCGGCTGGGGAACCAGCGCCGTCATCACGCTGCAATCGGGCATCCCCTTCACGGTGGTGGATTCGGCCGGCGGCAACTTGCTGGGCCTCGACATCTGCTGCTTTTCCACGGCCCAGGTGGTGAAGAGCGACTATCACGCCATCAACGGCGGCGGCACGGTGCAGAAGCGCCTGGACCAGTACTTCGACACCAGTGCCTTCGCGCCGGTTCCGTGCGTGGACAGCCAGCTCAACCCGGTCAGCTCCTGCAGCGCTCCCAGCTCCGCCGGCAGCCTGATTGGCAACAGCGGCCGCAACGTCCTGCGCGGGCCCTTCCAGGAGGAGTGGGACTTCGGCGTGTTCAAGCGCTTCCACGTGACCGAGCGCCAGAACATCGAGTTCCGCACCGAGTTGTTCAACATTTTCAACCACCCGTCGTTCGCGGCTCCGGGCTGCGGCACGGGCGCTTGCTCGGCGCCCACCGTGGACATCCAGAACGGAGCCGCCGCCGGCGCCATCACCTCCACGACCAACCGGCCGCGCGTGATCCAGTTCGTGCTGAAATACAACTGGTAGGCGCGACCTTCAACTCGTCCGTCCAGGAGGCTGCCCCTTCGGCGGGGGCAGCCTCTTCTTTTGTCGGGCCAGCCGTCAGCCGCAAGCCGCAACTTTTTTCTCCCATTCCTCGGCAAAAGCGGTATAGTAAGCGCCTCACGGGGATCCCATTATGGGGCGAGCGAGCTGGGGTTGGCTCCTCTCCCTCGTTCTGTTCGCGGCTGTTAGCGGTTGTTGGGCCGAGCAACTCGAGGGGCGACGGGGCGTCTGGGGCTGGATTCGCATCGGACAGGGTGCGGTTCCGAACGAGTGGGCGCGCGTAGGCCTTTTCAATTCATCCCGGGCCTTACTCAAAGAAGTCACCACCGACAGCACCGGGGCCTTCTCGCTGGGCGCGCTGAATGCCGGCGAGTACCTCCTGGAAGTGACGTTGCCCGGCTTCAAAGCCGCCCAGGAGCCGATCAACGTGCTGCGCTCCGAGCAGCAGCCGCTTCTGATCGTGCTGCAGCCGGAATGCGACGGAGCGCGGCCGGTCGCCGGCATCCTGGACGCGCGCATCCCGCCCGCCGCCCGCGGCGAGTTCGAGAAGGCCGAAGAGCAACTGCGCGGCAACCGCGCCGACCGCGCCCGCAGGCACCTGGAAAAGGCCGTCAAGCTACACGACGCCTACCCGGCCGCCTGGCGCCTGCTGGCCCAACTGGACCTGGACCGTGAAAAGCTGGATGACGCCGAACAGCGCCTGAAGCGCGCGGCGGAGTTCGAGCCGGGCCACCCGGACGCGCTCGAGCTCGAAGGCATGCTCTGCAACCGGCGCAACCAGCCAGGCGAAGCGGCGGAGGCGCTGGAGCGCTCGCTGGAATCGAAGGCGCACTGCTGGCGCGCCCAGTTCGAGCTGGCTCGCGCCTATCTCAGTTTGAAGTCCTTCGCTCGCGCGTTGCCTTTCGCCCGCGGCGCGCTTGCAGACCACGGCGGGCCCTTCCCCGAGGCCCACGTCCTGTTGGGCAACATCCTGCTCAACCTGAAGGACTACGCTGGAGCCGCCCGCCAGTTCGCCGCCTTCCTGAAGCTGGCGCCGCGCTCGCCCAGCGCCGAACAGGCCCGCCAGGTGCTGCAGCAGATGAAAGCCGCCGGCATCAGCGTGGATTGATCTTCCTAGTTCTGGATTTGCGCTACAGTTTTTTGTAGGGGCCGTGGTTTTTCTCCCGAAAGTGGTACCAGGAACTTCCTGTTGCGCCTGTAACTATATGAAAATAAAGCTGCTATTACCTGGTTGCGAAAAGGCAGGAGGCTTGCTAGTTGCCGTGCCGACGGGAGTGTGTTTCTTTAGGGCGACCCTGGGTGGGTTCGGAGAGAAGGGAGAGGGTTGTTCCCTAATATCCCGCAAATCTTAATAAACCCTGAGGGGGTAGAGGATGCAAAGGATTCTCGTTTCATTTTCCGTGCTCTTGCTGGCGCTATGCCTGTGGGCAAGCCACGGATACGCGCAAGCGATCTCCGGTTCCGTGGTTGTGACGGTGCAGGACCAGACCGGAGCCGTTGTGCCGAGCGCTAAGGTCACTCTTACTAACAAACAGACGGGAACCACGCTGTCGGGGAGCGCCACGGCGGCCGGCCTGGCGCGCTTTCCGATCGTCGATGTGGGCAACTGGACCGTGACGGTCGAGGCAGCCAACTTCAAGAAATTCGCCGGCGCGGCCGCTGTTTCGCTAAACGCTACCGCGGACGTGCTGGCCAAGCTGGAAGTCGGCGCCGTCAGCCAGACGGTGGAAGTCGCCGGCGCTGTCGAATCGCTGGTGGAAACCACCGCCTCGCAGTTGTCGAAAACCTTCGATTCGCAGAAGGTCGTGCTGCTGCCGGTTGGCAGTGTAAACGACCTCGCCATGCTGGCGCCCAACGTGGTCCATAAAGGCGATGGTGTGGTTGGGGAGGGCGGTTCGGTCGGGGGCCAGCGCGCCCGCAACAACAACTTCACCCTGGACGGCGTGGACAACAACGACATCTCCGTGACCGGCTCGCTGATTTCCCCCATCCAAGAGGCCGTGGCCCAGTTCACGATTCTGCAGAACCAGTTCAACGCTGAGTTCGGCCACTCCTCCGGCGGCCAGTTCAACACCATCACCAAGTCGGGCACCAACGAGTTGCACGGCGATGCCTGGTGGTACCTGCAGAACCGCAACCTGAATGCGCTGGATCACCTGACGCGCGAGGCCATCGGGCGCGGCGACCTGGAGGGGAGGCCGCGGTACGACAACAACCGCCTGGGCGGCCAGATGGGCGGCCGGGTGGTCAAGAACAAGCTGTTCTACTTCGGCGCTTTCCAGTACACCACAACGGGCTCCGGCGGGAGCAGCCAGCAGATCCTGCTGCCCACCGCGGCGGCCTTCACGCAGTTGGCCGGCATCCCCGGCGTCAGTTCCCATACCCTGGACCTGTTGAAGAACAACGTGAACCCGGCCAGTGCGGCCACCAAGTCCGTTACCGTGTTCGGCAGGACCGTCCCGGTGGGCGCGGTCAGCCTGTTCATCCCCAATTTCAACACCAACTACCAGTGGCAGGGCAACGTGGACCAGAACGTGGGAGACCACGATCAATTGCACTATCGGTTTTTCTGGAGCCGCTACCGGGCCCCCAATATGGGAGCGCCGCTGCCGAAATTCAACGGCGACAATTACAACAACAACCGGTTGCTGGCCATCACCGATGTCCATAGTTTCAGCCCCACCCTGTTGAACGAGTTCCGCTATTCGTACCGGCGCAACAACGCCGGCTGGTCGGTTCCGGCCGCTTACAAGGACTTCCCCAACGTCGAGGTCGATGAACTGAGCCTGAACATCGGGCCGGAGGGCAATTCGCCCCAGGGCGGCGTGCAGAACATCAACCAGTGGACCAACAACGTGAGCTGGCAGAGGAGCCACCACGCCGTGAAGTTCGGGATGGAAGTCCGCAATGCGGTTTCTCCGAGCGACTTCCTGCCGCGCGGCCGCGGCGAGTATGACTACGCCACGCTGGAAACGCTGCTGCGCGACATCAAACCGGATGGCGCCAACGGCGGGCTGCGGGGCGTCGGCTCCGGCTTCTTCGCCGGCAACCAGTATGCGATCTACGGCTTCCTGCAAGACGACTGGAAGGCAACTTCCAACCTGACGTTGAACCTCGGCCTGCGCTACGAGTACACCTCGTACCCGCGCGATGCCGCCACCCAAAAGCTCAACGCGCTGTCCAGCGCCGGCCCCTTCAACTTCGGCCTGCCGAAGACCGACAAGAACAACTGGGCGCCGCGCCTGGGCTTCGCTTACGCGCCTCGTGTCCAGGGCGGGCTGCTGAAGAAGATCTTCGGCGAACCGGGCAAGTCCTCGATCCGCGCCGGCGCCGGCGTGGCCTACGACGTTGTCTTCCAGAACCTGATCCTCTTGCAGCTCCCGCCGCAGCTCCAACAGGAACTGGACGCCTCTTCCGGCAGCGGCGGGTTCTACGGCACCGACGCCAACTTCCTGAAGAATGGCGGTTTGCAGAACCACCCCATACCGCCCAACACGGCGGCCGACGCCCGCGAGGCCACCCAGTCGCTGATTACCGATCAGCACGTGCCGGTCACCTACACGTGGTCGCTCAGCTTCCAGCGCGAGATACACAAGGACTGGTCGCTGGAGACGCGTTATGTCGGCACCCGCGGCCTGCACCTGCCGATCCAGTTCCGCTGGAACAACGGCGTTGTGCCGCCGGCCAATCTGTTCCTGCCCACCTACATGAGCGCGTCGGAAATTCCGGCGGCTTCCACGCTGGCCGGCATGACTACCCGCCAGGTGTTCCTGAACGCCCGTAAGCGCCTGTATTCAAGCCTGGGCTTCGCCGGCAACGTCACCGCTTTTGAGCCGGTGGGCAACTCCACCTACCACGCGGCATCGATGGAATTGAAGCGGCGCTTCGCGCGAAGCTACATGATGACCGCCGCCTACACGTACAGCCACACCATCGACGATAGCACCAACGAGCTGTTCTCCAGCTACATCAACCCGCGGCGGCCCGAGGACGTATTCAACCTGCGCAACGAGCGAGGCAACTCCGCGCTCGACCGCCGGCAGCGCTTCGTGACCTCGGCCATCTGGGAACTGCCCCTCCTTCGCAAGAGCCACGGCTTGCTGCGGCAACTGGGCGGCTGGCAACTGACCGGGATCTTCGAAGCCGAGACCGGCCAGTGGGCCACTCCGCTGAGCGGCGTGGACAGCAACGGCAACTCCGATTCGGCCGGCGACCGCGCCATCATCAACTCCAAGGGCCAGGAGGGGGTGGGCGCCGGCGTCAATGCCGTCACCAGGACCGGCCAGGTCGTTTCGGTCTCCGCCACTTCGGCCACCAACATCGTGGCCTACGTCGCGAAGAACTCCAGCGCGCAGTACGTGACGGCCGAGGTCGGCGCCAAGACCAACGCCGCGCGCAACACCCTGCGGGGCGCCGGCATCAATAATTTCAGCTTTAGCATTGTCAAGGACTTCTTCTTCAAGCCCGAATCGCAGAAGAAAATCCAGTTCATGGCTTACATGCTAAACGCCTTCAACCACCCGCAATACACCGTGGACGCGTTGAACTTCGGTTATGTGCAGGTGGCCAGCCCGGACTTCAACGACAACAAGATCTTCAGCGGCGGCCACCGCACCATCCAGCTCGCGCTGAAGTTCCACTTCTAAGCTCCATCTGGCGCAATGCCAAACGGGGAGCCCAAGGGCTCCCCGTTTTTTTTCGCTTCTCGTGGTGTACACTTCGCCGCGGGCCCGCTCGGCCGAACCGCTCGCTCAGGCGCTGGCTCTGTTGCTCGCGCGGGTCGGCCGCCAACATGACTCAAATCAGCGGAACCCGGCCCCAGCGGCGGATTCGTTGGTCGGCGGTCATGAGGCGCAAGCCGTGGCAGCGGGCGGTGGCCACAATGATGCGATCCGCCGGATCTTTATGAAAATCGGCGCCGAGTTGCACGCTGTCAGCAACCACGCGCGCGGTCAGCGGAAGCACCGCGATGAGGGGGTGGTTCTCAAGCTCCTCCAGCCAGGCGTCCAGTGGAACGGTAATCCGGCGCCGACCGCACGCCACCAGGTTGGCCAGTTCCCAGAGCGTGATGGCGCTGATCGCCACCGGCGACCCCTTCCGTTCCAGCTCCTGCAACATGCGCGTCTGCGTCGGAGTCAGGCGTCCGGCATCGGAACGCCACCACAGCAGAATATGCGTGTCCAGCAATACGGAGAGCATTACTGAAGCGCCTCCCAGTCGCCGGCGGTATCGAAGTAAACGATGTCTTCGTCCCCCTCGATGATGTTCTTCCAGGTGCCGCGCAACTGCTTCCTGTCGGCTGAAACCGGACTGACTTTCGCGATTGGCCGGCCGCGCTTCGTGACTACAACGGTATTCCCCTGCTCTGCGATCTCATCCAGCAAGCGCAAGCACTTGGCTTTAAATTCGCTCGCCGAAATCGTCGTTTGCTTCATATTTCGATGGTACTCGTGACCATATGACCAGTCAAGTGGTCGTGAATGGCGGAGCGCCTGAGCGGCCATGCAGCGCCCGGCTCGGTTTGGCTCTCAAAAGGGTGACCACGCGGGGTAGCCGGATAGGCGTACCCGTTTCCGGACGGCCCATACTGGTGTACACTTCGCCCGGAGCGCACGCTATGAGACCGAGACATGCCTTCTTTGCCTTAACCGTATTCTGCCTGCTGTTTGGCTGCATGGGACGCGCTGCTGCCGCGGCCCCTGACTCCTGGACGCGGCTGCGGCAACTGTTTCCCGCGCCGCCGGCCGAGTTCAGCACCCTCCCCTTCCTGGTCTGGAACGGCGAGGTGACGGAAGCCGACATCGACCTTCACCTGGCCGAATTCAAGGCCCAGGGCATCAACGGCGTCTTCATTCATCCCCGCCCGGGCATGATCACGCCTTACCTCTCCGACCGCTGGTTCCAGCTTTGCCGTTATACGGTCGAGAAGGGGAAGAAGCTGGGCATGGAGGTCTGGCTCTACGACGAGAACTCCTACCCCAGCGGGTTCGCCGGCGGCCACGTGCCCGCCCAGATGCCCGAATCGTACAACCAGGGCCAGGGTCTGGCGCTGCAAAAGCTGGCGCAACTCGATGGGGAAGCCGCCTCGAAGTTCGCCCTGATCCTGAAGAAGACCGGCGATGGCTTCACCGAGGTGACCGCCGGCGCGGCCGCCGAGGCGGGCCGCAAAGGCGAGTACTACTGCTTCGAGCGCGTCTCCTACGGCGGCCGGGCCGAATGGTACGGCGGCTTTTCCTACGTGGACCTGATCAAGCCCGGCGTCACCGAGAAGTTTATCGAGATCACCATGCGCGGCTACGAGAAAACGCTGGCCGCCGAATTCGGCCGCGCGCTGCCCGGCATTTTCACCGACGAGCCGAACATCAATCCCCCGCGCCGCAACGCCATGCGCTGGACGCCGGACCTGTTCGAGCAGTTCCAGAAGCGCTGGGGCTACGACCTGAAGCCGCGCGTGGTCTCGCTGTTCGAGGAGGTGGGCGAGTGGCGCAAGGTGCGTCACAACTACTACGCCCTGCTTCTTCAGCTATTCATCGACCGACTACGCCCTGCTTCTTCAGCTATTCATCGACCGCTGGGCCAAGCCCTGGAATCGCTACGCCGAGCAGCACAATCTGCAGTGGACCGGGCATTACTGGGAGCATGCCTGGCCGAATCCGGGCCAGGGGCCCGACAACATGGCCATGTATGCCTGGTTCCACGTGCCCGGCATCGATATGCTGTTCAACCAGTTCAGCGAGGAGGTGAGCGCGCAGTTCGGCAACGCGCGCTCGGTGAAGGAGCTTTCCAGCGTCGCCAACCAGGTGGGCCGGCGCCGGACGCTCAGCGAGACCTACGGCGGGGCCGGATGGGAGCTGCGCTTCGAGGACATGAAGCGCCTGGGCGAGTGGCAATACGTGCTGGGCGTCAACATGATGAACCAGCACCTGTCGTTCCAGACGCTGGTTGGCGCGCGCAAGCACGACTACCCGCAGTCGTTCACCTACCACGAGCCGTGGTGGAAGCACTATCACGCGCTCGGCAACCATTTTGCCCGCCTGTCGCTGGCGCTCTCCTCCGGACAGCAACTGAACAGCACGCTGGTGATCGAGCCGACTTCATCGGCCTGGCTGTACGCCTCGCCCGGGCAGCCCAACGCCCGCATGATGGAAATCGGCAAGGCGTTCCAGGCTTTCGTGAACCAACTCGAGGCGGCCCAGATGGAATACGACCTGGGCTCGGAGAACATCATCAAGGACCGCGGCAAGGCCGGGGGCGGGCGCTTCACCGTCGGGCAGAGGTCGTACAGCCTGGTGGTGCTGCCGCCCGGCTTCGATAACCTAGACAGCGCGACCGCCGGCCTGCTGGC
>JAPKYU010000602.1 GCA_026394175.1 Acidobacteriota bacterium
GACGGCCAGTAGCAGTTTGTCCCGGGGAGCCTGCACCTGGAGCAGGCAGCTTCCCACCAGCAACCAGGCCGGAATCAACGAATGACGCATTGTCTCTCCTTTTGGGGGCCTATTGTGCGGCCCGCCGTCTTGATTGTCTAATGGATAATTCAACTGGCTACATATCGGCCGGAGCGATGTCGAGTCGTCTGCCGGCGAACGGTCCGCCATACGGCTTTCTCTCATCGAATTGACCGATAACCCCAGCACCGCACTATCTATTAGCGTTGGGGCCGGCCGATGCCTACAATGCCGCTGAGCTTAGGGGACGATCGATGGGAGAACGGATTTGCCTGGCGAACGCGCGCGTCGTCGATGTGGCCCGGGGAGTCGTTCTGCCGGAGGTTTCCGTTCTCATCGAAAACGGTTGCATCGCCGCCTTCCTGGAGGCGCCTCTCGAAGCTCTCCTGCCGCGAACATTCGACGCCCGGGGCCTCTACCTCGCGCCCGGCCTGATTGACGGCCACGCCCACTTTGCCCTGGACGGCGGCGACGACCCGCGGAACAGCTTCCTGGCCGCGGATG
This sequence comes from Acidobacteriota bacterium, assembly GCA_026394175.1. Taxonomy (GTDB): domain Bacteria; phylum Acidobacteriota; class Terriglobia; order JAJPHL01; family JAPKYU01; genus JAPKYU01. The sequence goes on from JAPKYU010000602.1 coordinate 565, forward strand.
AACAGTCCCTTTGGGAGACCGGCCGCGGCAATGCCCGGAGGGCCATCCAGGCCGGCATCACCAGCGTGCGCGACTGTGGCGCTCCGGCGCCTTGGATTTTCGCCTTTCAGCGCGAGGTGGCCCTCGGCGGCATCTCCGGCCCGCACGTGCTCAGTTGTGGACATCCGCTCACGCGGCCTCGCGGTCACCTTCATTTCTTCGGAGGGGAGGTATCGACCCGGCAGGAGGTTCGTTCCGCCGTGGAGCGCTTGGCGGCCCAAGGAGCGTGCTTCATCAAACTCGTGGCCTCAGGCGGCGGATTGACGTCCGGCACCAAGCCCGGGAGGGCCGATCTGCCACTGGAGTTGATGCGGGAGGCCGCGGAGGTGGCGCACGGCCTGGGCATCGGGGTGGCCTCCCACTGTCATGCCACCGAGAGTATCCGGCGGGCCCTGGACGCCGGACTGGACACCATCGAACACGCCAGTTTCACGACCCCCGCCGGCGACTACCTCTTTGAGGACGACACCGCCCGGCGCATCCGCGACCAGGGCACGGCGGTGTGCCCCACGGTGATCGGCGCGCTGCGCACGGTCCGCCGCTTTCGCGAGTCGAAAATGCCGCACCATGACGGCGACGCGGCGGCGGTGGCCCGCCTGGAGGCACGGCAAACCAACATCGCCCGCTTCTGCCGGCTTGGCCTGCCCCTGCTGGGCGGCACAGACTGCGGCATTACGGATACACCGTTCGAACTGCTCCTCTACCAGCAGGCCGGCATGTCGGCGGCCGAGACGCTGCGCACCGTCACCTGCCACAGCGCCCGCTATCTGAATCTGCCGCGCTCCGGCGAGGTCAAAGCCGGCTACGCCGCCGATTTGATCCTGTTGGATGGCAATCCACTGGAGGACCTCCATTACCTTCGCCAGCCGGTCGCGGTCCTGAAGGCCGGACGAATGATGGCGGGCCATCTCCAGCCGGCCCGCGGCCCGGCCTCGTCTTCGGCTGCTATGAGATGCTGACACGGGATTGCGGGCCACGGGCGGCGCGCGCCGCCCGGGTCAGGCTTTGCGCAAAATGTCGCCCTTGCGCTCCACCGCCTTGGTGCTGCCGGGAGCGAGCGGCACCCAGAAATCCCCGGCCTGCAACCTGCACGCCTCGATCATCTGGAGACCATATTCGCAGCGGCCCAGATCGCCGGCCCGTGCGTTGTTGGTCCCGAACGTGAACTTGCAGCCTGCTTCCTTGGCCATCTTGATGAAGGACGGGCTGGGCAGCTTGTAGCGGTTGTTGATCTCAATGGCCACGCTGTTTTTGGCGGCGGCGGCGATCACTTTCTTCCTGCGCTCCTCGGTCCACAGCGTCTCGTAGTCGCCGGCGATCTGATCCGGCAGGAAAGTGGGGTTCACATAGATGTCGACCGGCTCCCGCTCCAGAATGCCAACCGCCCGGTCAACCAGCGTGTCCATGAACTCCTGCGGGTCCGGGATGGCGCCGACCTCGGCGGCGATCCAGGTCCGCATGCGCTTGCCGCGGTTGTCGGTCCAGGTCATGGAGTCGGTGAAGACATAGTCGAACAACGACACCGCGCTCTTCGAGAACATGTGAATCCACTCGCGCCCCTCGGCCTGCATGGCCACGAAAACGGGCTGGCCTTTCACACGCTCGATGAACCTGCGCGCTCCATCGTCATCGGTGACCGCATTGCCCTGCCCGGCATTCACCGCCAGTCCGTACTGAATGCCGTCCCGCAGGGACTTGGCCACCGCCTGCTCCAGTGTCATGCCGCCCGGCAGATGAACGTGAAGATCCAGCATGGGGTAGCCGCGCACGCCCAGGTCGATGATCCGCTTGAAGGTGTCGTCCGCCGCCGGGGCCGCACCGCCGGGCGTGGCCAGATCATCGGGCAGCGGCCGCACCCGGAGGCGGCGGAAAAAGGCCTTGGAGCCAGGGTCGTGGCATTGCAGCGCGAACGTGCCGTGCGCCAGCCGGCGCTCTTTCTCCATGCCCGGCGGAATGACGGGCGGGGTAGGCTCGACGTAATCCACTACCAGCATGCCGTTCAGCCGAACCTGGATGCTCTTGCCGCGCACGGCTACGTTGAGCTTGAACCATTCGTTGTCGGCGACGAACTGCTTATAAATGTTGCGGAGGTTATACAGCGATCCTGTCTTCTTTCTCTCCCGGACTTGCGTATTGTTGATCTGGACCTCGAAGCCCCTCCCCGGCCAGCCCGTATCCTGGTAGGCGGTATGAAAGTAAACACCCGAGTTGGAGTTCGGACCCGCCATCGCTTCCACTTCAAACTCGAAGTTCTTGAAGTCAGCGTTACGGACCGCCCCGTCGTAGAACAGGTGGCACATCGGCCCGTCGGCGCAAAGCTGTCCGTCAACCACCTTCCAGGAGTCGGGCTTGGCTTGAGGCCGCCAGCCATCCAGGTTCCGCCCGTTGAACAACTCGACCCAGGCGTCGTCCTGTGCCAGGAGCGGCGCCGCTGCGAGCGCTCCCACGAAGGCTCGCCGTGTCATTTCGATTTTTCGCATGATGGAAACCTCACTGTATGGGCCGGATCTCCATTCGCCCGCGTCCTTTTTTCGCTACTTCAC
>JAPKYU010000158.1 GCA_026394175.1 Acidobacteriota bacterium
CTTCAGTTGTCACCGTGCGATGGGGGCCGGGACGGCCAGCTTGACGCCGGCCTTCAGTACGCGCAAGGCCGACGCCGCCGGTTCAGTTCTGGGATCGAACTCGAGAGCGTGCTCGAAAGCCTTTCTGGCAAGCTGTGCATCACCGAGGGCCTTCAACCCCAGGCCGGCCAGCAGGAAACGAGTCGAGCCGGATGGCGGAATCGGTTCCTCGGATATCCGCCGGTCGTCGAAGAGCGCGGCAAGCCTCGAATACAGCGCGCGCGCCTCGGCGGTCCGATGCAGCCGCTCCAGCGCCACGGCTTTGTAGTAGTAGTGTTCGGACCAGGGCTCGAAGGGATCGGTCGGTGATTTCAAGGGATCCTCGGCCGCCTTTCGCCACAAGGGGTCCGCATCGCTCGACCTGCGCGCCTCCTCGAATTCCCGCGCCGCGGCCACATACTCGCGCGCCAGGCTTTCGAAGGCGGGCCGTCCGACACCCAGGTGGGGCGGGTATTCAGTGGCTCGTAGAAACTCGCGGGCCGCCTCTTCGTGCCGGCCCGTTTTGTGATATTCACGCGCCAGCCCGATGTGCGCCCGGCGGTAGACGGCCAGCGCATCGCTATCACCTTCGCCGGGGGCAAACGCGGTGTCTCCCATCAGACGGGCCGACTCGGCGAACAATCCCCCATCCGCATAGGCAGCGGCAAGAGCCAGGGCTACTGCCGGATGGGACCGAACGGTCGCCGGCGCGCGTTCCAGAAGTTGGATCCTGTCCGCGGCCGGCTTCACTTTTGCCAACACACGATCCAGTTCCAGGTACAAATGGAAGTCTTCGGGCGCATATTGGATTGCCCGGCGGAATTCTTCGACGGCCTCCTGGGGATTCCCGCCGGCGAAGAGCCCCTGTGCGAGATTCCGGTGCGCGACGGCGTTGGATGGATCCAGGCGCAGCGCCTGGCGCCAGGCCTCCATGGCCTCCGCCTCCCGGTATTTCGATGCCAGGGCGTTGCCCAAATAGTACGCCGCCCGGCCGTCGTTCGGATTCCGGGCCAACGCGGAACGGAGGATTTCAATCTCTTCCACGCGGTGTGGGAAAACAAATTCCGGATTGCCGGCGGCCGCCAGTTTGTATTGCCGGCCGGCACACGATTGGTCGCCGCGCAGGGCGCAGAAGTACCCCAGCGCGTAATGAAGCATGGCAAAACCGTGGATCTGGCCGGCGGCCTCCTTCAGCGCCGCGGCGGCCTGGCCCGGCTGCCCTGCCGCGGCGTAATCGAAGGCCAGCTCGAGCGCCGAGTCGGGCTCCCGTGCCACCAGCCTGTCCAGCGTCTGCCGGGCGCGCGCAGCCTCCGGATCGCGGCCCATCACACGGTATATCTCACTCTGCTCGCGAAGCGCGAAGCAGTCGATGGGAGCTTGATCGACAACCGCTTCGATGTCGCGCCTGGCGGCCTCAAGCTTTCCTGCCAGGCGTTCGGCCATGCCCAGGACGGTGCGCGCCTTCAGGTCCTTGGGGTTGAGGACGACGGATTCCGTCAGATGGCGCACAGCTTCGTTACCATCCGCCTCCATCAGGCTGATCTCTCCCAGCACGAACCGGGCAGCGGCTTCCAGATATCCGGATCGCACCACCCAAAACAACTCGTCCTTGGCTTCGGGAAGCCGGCCTTGCGCGCGGCGGACCAATCCCAGGTAGTAGTGCGCTTCGGCGGAGTCGGGGTTTCGCTGGATGGCCGCTTGCAGGTGGCTGCCCGCGTTCTCATACTCTCCGCTCAGAAAGAACGAAAGCCCCAGCGCCACGTGTGCGGGGCCGAAACCCGGATCGCGCTGCAACGCTTGTTGGTAGGCCACCCGGGCGCGACGGATGTCGCTTTTCTTGTCGGCCCCTAGCCCGTCGAGGTAGGCGCGTTCGGCGCTCGATGCAATCGCCGGCAGCGCTGAGGGGCGCTCGGCAGGCTTGAATGCCGGGTTGCCGTCGACCGGCATATCGGTCCGGTAATCGAACAATCGGCGTCCGTCCCGACCAGTAACACGAATTGTCAGCGGAGCATTCCCCAGCGTCTCAGGCAGATCGGTGTCCAGGATGAAGGGCGCGGCAGGCGTGAGATCGACCGACCGGGAATGGATCGCGCGCCCAGAGGCCTCAATCGCGAGAGAAGCGCCGGAGAAGGATTCGGTCACGTTCAGGACGATCCGGAGCACGCCCGGCCGGCGGATGGCGTGAAGCGCGCCATTGGAGTTTGCTTCATCGAGCCCGCCTTGCATCCGGTCGACGGGATACCAGTACTGAACGAAACGCTCGACGCAATGGGGCGCGATGAATTGATGTTCCATTTGCGTCTCAAACCGCCCGGCCTGAAACTCCACGTACGGCCCGTCGTTATCCGTGAGTCTTTCTGTCCAGACCTGGGCGGCCTCATCGTTGCCCCACGTCCATGTTTTCTTGCCCGGCAACTCCCGATGGTCGGCGACATGGACCATGCCCCAGTCAGAACGCTGGTAGTAGACCGCCAGGAAGTCGCGCATGGACTTGCGCGCGAACAGCGACAAGGGGTTAGGCGTCTCAGCAGACCTGCCGATGTCAACGCCCTTTTCTTTGGGAAACGAGAACACGGGCCACAGTGTGTGCGGGTAGGCCTCCCGCATGGGATACACGAACCGCTGGTCATCAGTGGCATGCGCCGCGGCATTGGCCCAGTACCAGTAGCGCCCGGGGGTCTCGCGCCGGTTATTCAGCGTGATCTCGGTTTCGACGACTTTTCTACCGGGCCGCAAACGCACCGTTACCACCCATTGCATGCCTTGGATCCGCTCGGTCTCACCCACGGTAACAGCGACGGATCCATCGGCGCCAACCCCAGTGACATAGTCAACCGGCGACATGGTGGTCACCGAATGGCCGTCCGGGAAGTTCCACTCGATGCCGCCGGCCGTCCATGCCCCCCGGATGCCGACGATCGCCGGCTTGACAACGTGATTCGTGTACAGCACGTCCCGGTTGGCGAGCTTGTCGAAAATGGCGTAGATTCGACCGCCCAGCTCCGGCAGCACGATGACGCGCAGATAATCGTTTTCCAGGTAAACGGCCCGGTGGCTCTTGTCCCGTCGGGTGTTGCCCAGTGAGTCGAGAACCGGATAGGGATATACGGGTCTCCCGCGGAAGCTCCCAAACAACGCAGGGTTTGGATCAGCCTTGCCGAGTTCGTAGGTGGGAATGGTTAGATTCTGCTCCCAAACCCTGGCCGGCGGAACCGCTTCCGGGGACGAACCGGCGGTCCAGGAGACAGCGAGAAGGGTGAGCAGCAGGCTTCCGGGAAGGCGCAACGGTCGGCAAGAACCGCAAGGGGCGCGAGCGCGCATGGACTTAACTCCGTCAGGCACTTTCTGAGGAGCCAAAAGTATCTCTGTTGCAACTGCCTGTCAATGCTGTTAATTTCTTTGTCCGCTGTGAAAGAATATGGGACCCAGAAACTATTGAGCCAGAACGAAGCCGCCCCCGACATGCCTGCAAGGCCGCTCGGCTGGTTGCGCGGCCACAAGAACGACAGGCGCGCCAGGCGGGCTCAGTTGACGGAGAGACCATGCGCGACATCTCGCGAAGACAGTTCCTGGGCCAGACGATGAACGCCGCGATAGCGGCGGCCACAATGGCAGCGCCGCCTTCCGCAGCCCGGCCCAGTGTGTTGCTCATCATGACCGACCAGCAGCGCAGCGATGCCCTCGGTGCGGCTGGCAATGCCGTGATTCGCACCCCGCATCTGGATGCGCTGGCTCGCCAGGGCGTGCTGTTCACGGACTGCTGGGTGCAGCACCCTGTTTGCATGCCCTCCCGCGCCTCCATTTTTAGCGGCCGTTATCCCAGCGCGCACCGCGTCCGCACCAACGGTGTGGCCTTGCCGCGTCAGGAAAAGACCCTGGCCCAGATATTCCTCGAAAACGGTTACAGGACGGGCGGCGCGGGCAAGTTTCATTTTCTGCCGCACCTCAACCGCCAGCTCCCGACAATGGAAACACATCCCGGTCCGTTTTACGGCTTTCAGGAGTTTCATATTGGTGAGGACGACCGAACCGGCGAGTACGGCCCGTGGCTCAAACGGAATCACCCGGAATACTCCGGCAAACGGGATCACGAGCTCCCGGTTGAGCTTCACCACACTTACTGGACGGCGTCCCACACCATCGATTTCATCAGGAAATGCGCCAGCCGGCGCGAGGCCTTTTTCGCCTTTTGCTCTTTTGTGGATCCGCACCAGGGATATGACCCGCCCCCGCCCTACCGGGCCATGTACCGGGAAGCGGACATGCCCGCGGCCATCGCCCGGGAGGGTGAACTGGAAGACAAACCGCCTTTCTTCAAAACGTTTTCCAGGCAGTGGCAAAGCCTGAATGATCGAGTGCCCTATCACCGCACCCAGTATTACGGCGAAGTCACCTTCATCGATGACGCCATCGGCAGGATTCTGGCGGTTCTCGAGGAGCTGAGAATCCGCGAAAGCACGCTGCTCGTCTTCACTTCCGATCACGGCGACATGCTGGGGGACCACGGACTGTTTTTCAAGGGACCGTTCCATTACCGCGGCTGCACGAACGTGCCGCTGCTGTTTCATTGGCCCGGACATTTGAAAGCCGGGAAACGCGTCGCGGGCATCGTTCAGGAAATCGACCTGCTCCCGACCATCACCACCTTGCTCGGCATGACGACTCCGCCCGGCGTGCAGGGGAAATCTCAGAAACCGGTATTGACCACAGATTCAACCGACACCGGCTACGAATCAGCCCTGATTGAGTTCGGGACCTCGGGCGCCACCGTCCCGAACCTCGTTCGCCCGGATGCCGAGACGCCGGATCTTTACACCATTCGCGGCGCAAAGTGGAGGATGAGCTATTACCCCGGGAAGGACTACGGGGAGCTGTACGACCTGGAAAACGATCCCCACGAATTCGTCAACCGATGGAAGGACCCGTCCCTGCAGGCCACGAAGCGCCAACTGAAAGACGAACTGCTCGACCGCGTCCTTGCGGCTCACGACCCGCTTCCGGTAAGGGAAGAACTTTATTGACGGTGTTCGGCGCCATGGGGAGGATATGGCGCACTAAGGAAGCCAGAGACCCAGGGTTTCCGGCGATGGCAGGTCCGTTTTGTTGACTTCGTATTCCTCGGCCAGGCGCTCGAACAGCCGCGACTTCTGGACCCAGAACAAGGCCTCGCTGTCGTAACGGACCAGCACGTTATCCAGCCAGTAGGCCCGGTTCTCGGACAACCATACCTCCCGGAACATGCCCTTCAATTCGTGGACATAGTCCCGCATGTCCTGCGTCAAACCGTTTCCCGAGCTGATGCGGGACAGGTTGCCGGCGGTGCGCGACTTGTCGGCCAGCGCCTGGCGATAGGCGTCGGCGATCACCTTGCTGATCTGGACTTTCATTCCCAGGCAATCCAGCCGCCGGGCCGCAAGGCGAAGGAAGGGGATGGTGTCGCGGTGCAGCCGCGCGTTGCCTGCCGCCGCCGTCAGATCAACCAAAGCCTCCTCGGCGCGCCGGCGCAATTCCGAGGAGACGGGCAGCACTTTTCTGACGCGCTCCGCTCCCAGGCGAGAAAAGGGATCAAACCAGAACAGATCGTTGTACGCTTCGCCGACGCCGGCTGACAGGAGGAGATTGTTGATGCTGTCCAGACGCCGAATGGAGCGGGCGAAGGTTTCGTCGCCGTTGCGGTAGAAGGCCCAGTCGAAGGCGCGATCGAACGCGGCCTCATCCACCGCCCCTGGCTGCCATGAGGCCGCGGCCGAAAAAACGACGCCATACCAGTTGCTGCCGAACAAGCCCTCTCCATCGTCGGCCCAGTAGGTATTCAGCATGCCCAGCGCGCCAAGACGCTTCCCGTCGCGCACGAAATTGTTGATATTGACCAGGGAGCCGCCAAGACCCGGGAAGATCCTGTTCGTCGCTCTGAGTCCGGGGCATACGAAGACGTCCATGCCCGCGTTGCGGAACGGCGCGATGCGGGCGGAAAAATCTTCCAGCGGGCCGTAGTGCCAACTCATGGCGATCATTTCCTTGGGCAGCTTGGGAATCTGGTCCGGGTAGGCGAGAGCCATGTCGCCCCAGAACATCAGCCGTTTCCCCGTGGGGCGTGATAGGGCGAACACCTTCTGCATGTGCTCGGCGTAGGCGGCGCCCAGGCCGACCTGTTTCAGGTACTCCCGGCTGCGCCCCTGTCCCAGTTGACGGACCTCGTCTCCTCCCACGTGTACCAACCCGCTCGGGAACAGCGCCGCCAGTTCCGCAATCATCTTCCCGATCCATTCGTAGGCCCGGTCGTTGTCCACCACCGACAGGACGCGCCCAAACGGGATTTCGGCCATGTCGGCGTACCGCTCCACCTTCAGGACGTGATGCAGGTGCCCGAAAGTCTGCTGCTGCGGCAGCAGTTCGACGTGGTACCGGCGGCCATACTCGATGATCCGCTTCATCAGCTCCGGGGTAATGGCGCCGCCTTCGCGTGTTATGCCGGGGGCATGGGAATACTCGAAGACGTGCTCCATGTAGAAGCTGAGCATGTTCATCTTGTATTCCGCCAGCGTGCGGATGACCGACTTCATCTGCTCTTCGGTGGGAATGGGGCCGCGGCTGACGTCCCAGGACAGACCGCGGTAGCGCAGGGCTGGCCAATCGGAGATGGTGAGAAAGGGAATTCGCGCGCCGGGCGCTTGCGACGAGGAAAGCGGCAACTGCCGCAGGGTCTGGATACCGTAAAAAACGCCCGCGGCCGTCCGCGAGGCGACCAGTACGCCCGTCCCATCGACAGCCAGGAGGTAGGACTCGCTGCGGTCGAGGACGCTGCCGTCCAACCCCCGGCGCGTGATCTCACGATCGATTTTCGGGTCGCCGGGTCTGCCCATCAGAATCGAGCACCGCCCGCCCTTTGAGAAACCAACTTCCAGACCGGCAGTGGCCTTGAACTCCTGGGCCAGGATATCGGCTGCAAATCTGTCCTCCGGCGCGTTGGAGGCCAGGCAAAGGAGAACCGGCAAGGGAAGCTTCAGCTCGCCGGCGGCGGTCGACAGATTTCGGGGAGCGGGAATCAGCCTGGGCTCGACGGCGCTTGCCCTCACCGACAGGCAGGCGATCGCTAGCAGCAAGACGGTCTTGTTGGTCATACGGCCATCGATCCCGGCGCCCGGCCGTTCACCACTCGATGCGCAGGCCCATGCGAAAAGCGCGAGGCCCCGGCGCATCGCCGGTGGCCCACCCCTGCACCCCGCCGGCGGCGCTGATGACGCCGACGCCGGCCACCTGGGAAATGTTCAACGCCGGATTGCTGTAGTTCGGATGATTGAATAGGTTCGTGGCCGTCGCTTCCCAGCGTAGGCGCGGCCGCCGTTCCCCAAACTCAAAGCTCTTGAAGATCCCCATGTGACACGCGTTGACATGCGGACCGATGATTACGCCCTTGGCCGACGTTCCAAACTGCCCCGGCTGCGGCGCCTGAAACGCTCCGGTGTCGAACCAGCGGGAGAGGCTGCGTTGGTCGGCGGGAAGATTCGCATTCCTCAACTGATCCGGGCGAATGGTCACGCTCGGCGGGGTTCGGCTGGCGCTGTACGCAGTCCCCGTCGGATCGGGTCCCGTCCACAACGGCGTCAGGAAATCGCCGGAGAAGAAGCTGTAAACCGCGGAAAGCTCCCAACCGCCGGCCGCGAAGTTCGCCAGCCGGGAGGCACCGGACAGCCAGCGCCTGCCCTTGCCGAACGGGAACTGGTAGATCAAGTTGGACGTAACGCGATGAGTCGGAATGCCGTCGGTCACCACCGCCCTCTCCCGGTGCCGGTCAAACGGATTCTCGGACGTCTCTCCCTGCTCGAGGTCGCCGATGTCCCGGGCCCACACCCAGGAGCCCTGGAAGTAGAGTCCGCGCGCCATGGAGCGCATCGCTTCCGCCGTCAGGCTGTTGTACTGGTGGCCCGCCCCGTTGGTGAGGTAGCTGACAGCGGGGTACGTCGGGAAAGCACGCGGCTTGTCGGCATACGGCCTGGTGTCCGGCACCGGCGAGTTGTAGTTGTAGGACCACAGGCCTCTTCTTGTGTTGGTCCCGATGTACGAAAGCCGGAAACCGGTATTCCATCGTTCATGCTCGATGGTGAAATTGTACTGCATGCTGTACGGCGTTCTCAGATCCGGGTTAACCGCGTTGGGAATGGAAACCGTGGCCGGGCCGCTCACGCCGGTGGCTGGGAATACGCGCGGAAGTGTCACGGTGGGATTCGTCGCCGGGTTGGTGTAGGTTGGCTCGTTGATCACAAACGGAACGCCGCCCTGGGGCAGGTTGGTGGGAACGGCGTCGTAGAACACACCGTAGCCGGCGCGGAAAACCGTGCGGTTGCCCCAAGGCCGGTAGGCCACGCCGACTCGTGGAGCGAAGTTGTTCCGATCCGGCCGAATGAGCGTATCCCCCGGCAACCCCAACGTCTTTGCTTCGCCGATGCCTACGTAGCCCGTTGGCATAAGCGAACTCACTAGGTTCAGGGCGCCGTCGGCGACCACGATCTTCCCCGAGCCGACATCGAACATCGAATAGAGCAGGCCGCGCTCGCGCCAGGGCGTGTGGAGCTGGTACCGCACGCCCCAGTTCAGGGTCAACCGGGGAGTTACTTTGAAGTCGTCGGTGAAGAAAAAGTCGCGCTGCCAACGGATGCGGTATTGGTGGAGCGGGGGGAAGGCCCGGGTGGCCGAAGTGGGGATCCCCAGGAGAAAATCGGAGTAGGGATGGCCGGTGAAGCGGTTGGAAAAGGCGAGGTTGCCGAACAGATTGCCGCTGGCGCCAAAGGAATCGCCGACGGCCTGCATCAACTCGAATCCCATCTTGAGGTTGTGTTTGCCGCGGAACCAGCTCAGGTGTTCCTGGAAGATCACCCGGTGGTTGCGGTTCCGCGTTTGCGCCGGCTGGGTAATGGGCGCCAGCGAGACGCCCGACCACGAAATGTTCAAGATGCCGCTCATGTCGGGAAGATTCGGCGCCAACCCGGTCAGCCCCAGGTCCTGGACCAATTGCTGGCCGTTGACGGGCGGAATCACCTTGTTGTCGTCGAAGCTCAGGCCCCAGCGGAATTCATTGATCAGCACCGGCCGGAAGGTGTGGGTGTAGGCGACGGTGGTCGCGCGGGTATCGCGTGTCTGGTTGTTCTGTCCGATAGTCGGCAGGTTGCCCTGGAAAGCCCTGGCGAACAGTCGCTGATAAGTAAACCTGCCAAAGACCCAGTCGCGCGCGGAGAAATGGTGGTCGCCGCGCATCACCCAGTAACTGGATGGCGACTGGTCATAGGGACGGCTCTTCATCTCACGATAGTTCTGGCTCTGCAAGACGTTAGGATCGCCGAAATTCGGCAGCGGGTAAAAGCGCTGCTGGACTTTCTGCGATACGGGGTTGATGCGTTCGGCGGGAATCCGGTTGCCGGGGAATTGCTGCCCCGTCAGCGGATCCAATATCCTGGCGCCGGCAAGAGCGGAGAAGTCGCCGCTGCGCCAGGCCGGCAGTGGCACGGTCGGATTGAGAAGCTGGTTGACGGCGCTGCCCCGCGTGGTTTCACAATCAAGGTAGAAGAACGTCTTGTTTCTCCCATCGTAGAGTTTCGGGAGATAGACCGGTCCGCCGATGCTGCCTCCCGGCGAATGCGTGATGCCGGCGGTGCGTTGCAGCGCAAATGTGTTGCGCGCCCGGAACCAGGGCGTCTGGTAATAGTCGAACAGGCTGCCGTGCAGCGCGTTGGTGCCGGATTTGGTGATCACCGTCATCTGCCCGATGGTGCCGAAGTCGGCCGAATTATTGGCCATGTCGATCTTCACTTCGGCAAACGATTCGATGCGGTTCATCATGGGCCCGATCAGCGTGTTGGAGATGGCCGAGGAGACGGAGGTGCCGTCAATCGAAAAATCCGCCTGGTTGACGCGGCTGCCCGCAAAGCGGATGGTGCTGCTCTCGTCGACCGTCTGCAGCACGTTGGGAACAAGTGCGAGGTACTCCCAGATTCTGCGGGCGTTCAAGGGCAGCGTCGCCAACTCCGTCGCGCCCTTGGTATCGGTGATGCGCGCCGTTTCTGTTTCAATGAGCGTGGCGCCGCTTTTCACCTCCACAGCGGTCTCCACGCTGCCTACCTCCAGGGAGGCGTCGACGCGGCGAACGTCCCGCGCCGTCAGCATCACGCCCTGCAACCGCAGTTCCTTGAAGCCGGGCGCCTGCACCCGCACCTCGTACGTCCCTTCCACCAGTTGCGCGATGGTGTAATTCCCAAATGCATTGGTCTGTGCAGCCGATTTGATATTCGTTTCCAGGCGGGTCGCGGTCACCTTGGCATTCGCAACCACCGCCCCAGATGAATCTGTCACGGTTCCGGTAATGCTGGCAAAAGTAGTTTGGGCGGGCGACGTGCCGGCGATGGCAAACAGCAGGAACGAGACAAGCAACGCGGTTTTCAACCAGGACATTGACCACCTCCTGAGGGCTGCGCCCGCACCTCCACCGGCAACGACCAACGACGCGCCGTCCCCCATACCGGAGGGTGGCCAGGCGTGCAACGGGCTAGGCCCTCTAAAAACTTCTTGCAGCGCTCGAAGTATCATACCAGCAGCCATGTGTCAACCACAATTTTAACTGCTTGCGTTTCATTTGGTTACTGCTACAGCCAGGAACGCGATCTCTGGAGAACTATGAAGCGGCGGCGAAGTAACGCCCTGGACATGCCGCTTGGCAGCACCAGGAAACCATGAACAAACGCCCCAACCCAGCCGTCGCGGTCAGCGGGACCAGGAAGCGTCCCCAACTCATCACGGCTCGGCCCACCGCGCGCTTACGCTCGCGGCTCTGTTGGTGCGTGCGGTGCCGTAGAATAGCGGGGATGGAAACGCCAAACTGGAAGCAGCAGCCGCACCGGCGCTACAACCCGCTGACGCGGGAATGGGTGCTGGTTTCGCCGCAACGCACCGAGCGGCCCTGGCAGGGCCAGGTGGAGCGGAGGCCCGAGGCCGCGCAGCCCCCCTACGAGCCCTCGTGCTACCTCTGCCCGGGCAATGCCCGCGCCGGCGGCGCGCGCAACCCGGCCTACACCAGCACGTTCGTTTTCGAAAACGATTTTGCCGCCTTGCGCGCCGGCACTCCACCCCTCACCTGGAACCAGGATGGCCTGCTGGTGGCCGAGGGCGAGCCGGGCCTGTGCCGGGTGGTCTGCTTTTCTCCCCGCCACGACCTGACCCTGGCGCGCATGAGCGTGGAGGACATCCGGCGAGTGGTCGATGTGTGGATCGGACAATACCGGGAACTGGGCGCGCTGCCCTTCATCGACTACGTGCAGATCTTCGAGAACCGCGGCGAAATGATGGGTTGCAGCAACCCCCATCCGCACTGCCAGGTGTGGGCCAACCGCGCGCTGCCCAACGAGCCGGCGAAGGAGCAGCAGGCCCAGGCCGCGCACCTGGCCGAACGCCATTCCTGCCTGCTGTGCGATTACCTGAAGCTCGAGGAGCAGGCGGGTGAGCGCCTGGTATGCGCCAACCAGTGGTTCGCCGCCGTGGTTCCTTTCTGGGCGGTCTGGCCGTTCGAAACGCTGCTCATCAGCAGACGGCACGCCACCGCGCTCGATCAGCTTGACGACGCGGCGAAAACGGGCCTGGCCGACATCCTGAAGCGGCTCACCACCCGCTACGACAACCTGTTCGAAGTGTCCTTCCCTTACAGCATGGGCTTTCACCAGCGGCCCACCGACGGCGAGCCGCATCCGGAATGGCACCTGCACGCGCACTATTACCCGCCGCTGCTGCGCTCGGCCACGGTGCGGAAGTTCATGGTGGGGTACGAAATGCTGGCCATGCCGCAGCGGGACATCACGCCGGAAGAGGCGGCGGCCAGGCTGCGCGGTGAATAGGCTGGAGGCCGGCGGGTATAATGGGCGCGTGAAAAAAGGCGCACTTCTTTTCTCCCTTTGTGTGGCGGCCCTCAGCGCGGCGGCAGCCGAGCGCGCGCACCCCTTCCTGCTGATCAATGCCCAGGAGATCGCGGCGGCCAAGCAGAAAGCGGCCCGGCAGCCGTGGGCGCGCCGGGCGCTGGAGAACCTGCTGGCTGCGGCCAACGCCGCTCTGAAACAACCAGCGACTGTTCCCGACAAGGTCGGGCAATGGGCGCACTGGTATTCCTGCCCCAAGCACGGCGTCCGCCTGCGAACCGTTTCGCCCACCCAACACCGCTGCCCGGTGGACGGCGAGGTCTTCACGGGCGATCCCTACGACGCGGTGGTGATCGGCCAGCAGCACCAGCGGATGGCCAACGCCACGCGCGACTTGGGGCTGGCCTACCAGTTCACGGGAGAGGGCAGGTACGCGCGCCAGGCGGCCGCCATCCTGCTCGATTACGCCGGCAAGTACGCCACCTACCCCCGGCACACCACCACCGGCAAGGATGCGGTGGGCGGCGGCAAGGTGCTGGCCCAGACGCTGGACGAATCCGTCTGGCTCATCCCGCTGGCCTGGGGCTACGACCTGGTGTGGGACGCGCTGGCGCCGGAGGAGCGCAGCCGCATCGAGACGGGCGTGCTGCTGCCGGCGGCCGCGGTGATCCGCGAGCACAAGATGGGGGTGCACAATATCCAGTGCTGGAAGAACTCGGCGGTCGGGCTGGTGGGCCTGGCGACCGGCAAGGAAGAGCTGGCGCGGGAAGCCATCGAGGATCCGGAGCGCGGCTTCCGGCGCCAGATCCGCGAGGGCGTCACCGACGACGGGCTGTGGTACGAAGGCTCGATGGGCTACCACCAGTACACGCTCAACGCGCTGTGGCCGCTGGCGGAGGCGGCCCGGCACGCGGGCCTCGACCTGTACTCGGAGCGCTACCGCAGCGCGCTGCTGGCGCCGCTGGCGCTGGCGCTGCCCGACGGCGACCCGCCCGGCTTCAACGACAGCGGCGGCTCGAACGTCACGGCCACCACGCGGCTGTACGAACTGGGGTACGCGCGATGGAAGACGCCGGAGTTCGGCGCGCTGCTGGCCGGCGGCGAGCGCACGTTCCTGGAGTCCCTGCTGTGGGGCGCCGAGGAGTTGCCGCGCGCCCGCGCCGTCATTCCGGAGCAGAGCGTGCTGTTCCGCGACGCGGGTTTCGCGCTGCTGCGCGCCCGCCATCCCGAGAGGCCGGAGGGGCCGCAGCGCGTGGATGCGGTGGCGGTGCGCTTCGGGCGGCACGGCGGCGGCCACGGGCACCCCGACAAGCTCGGTATCGTGCTGTTCGGCGCCGGGCAACTGCTGGCGCTGGACCCCGGCTCCATCGCCTATGGCGTCCCGCTTCATCGCGAGTGGTACCGCACCACGGTGGCGCACAACACCGTGGTGGTGGATCGCGAATCGCAGGCCAACGTGGACGGCGTGTTGGAAAAATGGGAGGTGCTGGAGCCCTCGGGCGCCGCCCTGACGGCCGCCGCCGACCGCGCCTACCCCGGGGTCCGCATGCGCCGCTCGCTCACCCTCACCCCCAAGGGCGCCGAATCGGTCGTCACCGACCGCTTCGAGCTGTCCAGTGAAAAGGAGCATGTGTACGACTGGGTCCTGCACGTGCGCGGGGAAGCAGCGTCTTCTCTGAAGTTCGAAGCGGTCTCGCCGGCGGGCGCCGCGAACGGCTACCAGCACATTGGGCAATGGGAGCGGGCGGCGAGCGATGCCGCCTGGGAGCTGAGCTGGACCGACGCCGGCGCCCGCCTGGTTTTGAAAATGACGGGCGCGCCCGGAACCGAGGTTTATCGCGGTGTCGCGCCCGGCAGAAACCCGGCCGAGCGCGTCCCGCTGGTGCTGGTGCGCCGCCGCGCCGCTTCCACGGTATTCGATGCCCAGATCATTGCCGGCCCGCAGCGCGAGTAGGACGCGGATAAACGCAGATGAACACAGGTCTGATCCCTTGTGCCGCCGGCGGCCCATGCCAATCGGCACCGTAGTACCAGCGGACTAGAAGCATGCCGCCTGTAACGTGCTAGACTTTACTGGGTTCCGCCGATGTGGATTCCGGTTTTGCTCTTCACCCTCTGGACCGTGGTCTTCTTCTCGGCGCGCTACGCGTTCCTGAGATGGAGGCGGTGGCGGTATCAACAGCCCGCCCGCTATATCAACGAAATTCGCGGCATAGAGTACTACCGGAACATAGGTCGGGAACAGTTCGAGCGGCTGGTCCAGCAAACACTGAAGGCCGGAGGGTACACGATTTTCGGCGAGCCGTACGTGGGCCGCAGCCTGCAACAGGGATATGCGTGGAAGGGGGGCAAGAAATACGCCCTGGCCCATTACCCCGACAACCCGCTGACTCTGGAGGATATGGAAGAACTGTCGCGCAAGCAGAGCCGGGCGCGGGCCGACCAGGTGCTGGTCTTCTCGCCGTTTCCTCGGGCGCCCGGCTCCCGGCACCCCGGCGTGGAAGTGCTGGCGGGGTCGAAGCTGGTGGACTGGTTTTCGGTACTCGAGAATGTGCGACCGCCGGTCACCCCGCTGCCGGACGCGGAGAGCTGCGACTGCGGCGCGCCCATGGAAACGCGCGTCAATCGCGCGGGACAGTACCTGCTGGTTTGCTCGCGATATCCGGACTGCCGCCAGATGCGGAAGCCGGAGGCAGCGGTGGCCGGCGCGCAGGCGGGAGGAGGCAAAAAGCAGGAGGCAGGAGGCAGGAAGCAGTAGGCAGGAGGCAGCCCTCAATCCACAAGCGATAGTCGCCGGCCGCCGGTCCTCCTCACATGGCCACGATGTAGTCCAGGGCCTTGGAGGTATTCCAGAGCAGCAGATCGGGCGCGGCGCGATGCGGGCTCAGCTCGGCGGTGAGGTAGCCCTGGAAGCCGACCTGGCGCAGCGCGGCGATGGCGGCGGGCCAGTCCAGATCGCCCTCCAGCAGGTTCACGAACGCGTCCTTGCCCATGTTGAAGTCCTTGACGTGGACGCGCTTGATTCGCGGCCCCAGCGTCAGGATCCAGTCCTGGGCGTAGCCGAAGCGCAGCACGTTGCCGATGTCCAGGTAGGCCCGCACCCAGGGACTGCCGAACTGGTCCACGTAGCTGCGCATCTCCAGCGGTGAGAGCAAGAACCGGTTCCAGACGTTCTCCACTCCCATAACCACCTGGTGCTGCTGTGCCACGGGGAGCAATTCCCGGATGGCGTCGGTGGAGCGCTGCCAGGCCGTTTCATAGCGGACGGTCATCTGGGGACTGGTGCCGCGCCCCACCAGCGCCGGGACAATCAGGATGGCGTCCACGCTCAGCCCTTCGGCCAGCTCCAGCATCTTACGGATGATGGCCTTGCCCCGCTCGACTTCCTTTGGATCGGCGCTCGACAGCGGATAGGTCCACAAATCGCCCGTGGCCAGGCCGGAGATTTCGATACCCATGCTTCGCGCTTCCTGGACCAGCGTCCGCATCTGGTCGGGTGTCGATTCGAAGCCGACTTCGCCTTTTTCCGCGAAGGCCAGCTCGAGGCCGTCGAAACCTGTCTGCTTGGCCTTCTTCATTGCTTCCCGGACGGGCGTTTTGGCGGGAAAGCACCAGATGCTGATGCCCTTTTTCAGCGTGCCGGCGGCCGGCGCGGAGGGAGCAGCCAGACCGGCGGCGCCGGCTCCGGCCACAGTCTTGAGGAAGTTTCGTCGACGCATGCGTGCAGCATACTACAGGCGGCAGGCCGCAGACCACAGGCCGGAGGCTAGTCACAAAACCCTGTTGCTTTGGAGTGCGACCACAAGGGTCGCCCCGGCGGTAACAGGGCGGCGGCTGGCCGCTGCGCTCCAAGCTTACTGGCGCTCATCGCAGAGCTGTGCGAAGCTTGAACGGTGAGAATCGTGCTTACCGGGGCGGCCGGCTTCATCGGCTCGCATTTGTGCGATTACCTGCTCGATCATGGGCACGAGGTCCTTGCAGTCGATAACCTGGCCACCGGGACGATGGACAACCTTGCCCATTTGTCCGGGCGCGCGGGCTTCCGCTTTCTTCGCCACGACATCACGCAGCCCCCGCAGGTCGAGGGGCCGCTCGACTGGGTGCTGAACCTGGCCTCGGCGGCCAGTCCCAACGACTATCTCCGGCAAGGCATCGAGACTCTCGAAACCGGCTCGCTGGGAACACAGAACGCGCTGGACCTGGCTCTACGCGCCGGCGCACGCTTTCTGCAGGCTTCGACTTCGGAATGCTACGGGGACCCGCTGGTTCACCCCCAACCGGAAACGTATTGGGGCCACGTGAACCCCATCGGTCCTCGCTCGGTCTACGATGAGGCCAAGCGCTACGCCGAAACGCTGACTATGGCGTATCGGGGCTACCGCGGCGCCGACACGCGCATCGTGCGCATCTTCAACACCTATGGCCCACGCATGAAGCTCGACGACGGCCGGGTTGTGCCCGCGCTGATCGCGCAGGCGCTGTGCGGGCGGCCCCTGACCGTATTCGGCGACGGCTCCCACACCCGCAGCTTCTGCTACATCTCCGACCTGGTCGAAGGCTTGGTCCGGGTGATGGAGCGCGGCGACCATCTGCCCATCAACCTCGGCAACCCCCAGGAGCTTTCCATTCTGGAATTCGCCCAAAAGATCCAGGCGCTGACCGGCAGCCGGTCACCGATCGAGTTCCACTCGCTGCCGGAAGACGATCCCCGGCAGCGCTGCCCGGATATCGCGCGTGCCCGCCGGTTGCTGGGCTGGGAGCCGCGAGTAGGCCTGGACGAGGGCCTTCGCCTCACCATCGACTATTTCCGCGGGGTAATGTAAGGGCGCAACTCGCCGCCTTCCGCCTTCAGCATGTGACCGGCCGCTTCCCAGACACTGCGCTAGCGGTGCCGGCGTGACTGAGCTTGCGGATGCGCGTGGGAGTGGCTGTGCGGCAGCAGCAGGTCCGGCTTCTGCGCCAACTCCTCCAGCAGTTGCAGCGGGATGGCCGCGGTCAGTGTCACCTTGCTCTGCTGCTGCTCGATGTGAAGGGCGTTCAACAGCTCAATGGCCTGCGGCTGGTTGGCGGGCGCCATCAGGCGCAGCATGGCCAGCAGCCCGCGGGCGGCGTCGGCCAGCGTCTGAGCATCCGCGGCGCTGGCGCAGGCGCCCTCGGCCAGCAGGCGGAGGCCGTTGCTGGCGTTGGCGGCGACGGTGGAGGCCTGCAATCCCTGCAGAATCCGCATGATGTTGGCCTGCGCCGCGGCTCCCGGCCCAGGCGCTTGCGGGAGGCGCTGCGACAGGAAGGCGCCCGGCGCCACCGAGACGGCCCACACCTGGTTCTCCGCGCCGATCTTCTGTGCCAGGCCAAGCAGCGCCTGGTTGTTCAGCACGCTGTAGGCGGGGTAGGCCCGCAGGTCCAGCGCCTGCTTCACGGCGGTGCTGGTTCCGGCCAGGATGGTGTTCGGCTGATCGGGGAGCTGCACGACCAGGGCCGGGTAATCCTGCCCGGGCTTGGTGTGTCGCCCGTCCGGCGCCAGCAGCTCCACGCCGCCGTACATCTCCACCGCGGCCCCTTTCTCCTTCAGGAAGGCGGACACGGCAGCGGGATCATAGCGGGCGGTGGCCACGGCGAGCAACGCCGGCTGGGCGCCGTTGTTCCAGGCCGCGCCGGTGACCGCCGCCAGATCGCGCTCGACGTCGAAACCGGTGCGGGCCAGGAATTCGTCGTAGCCCGGGTCGTGCTTGCCGATCGGGTTGCGTCGCTGCCAGGTGGCATATAGGGCGGTGGCCCGCAAGGCATCCAGGTCCAGGCCGAACAGCGACGTGGCCTGCGCGGGAACCAGCGCCAGGCTGCTGCGGTCCGGCTGAATGGTGCCGGCCGAGACCCGCCGTTGGCCGCCCACCCACACCAATGCGCTGGCCAGCAGAACAAGCGCGAAAAGCAACGCCCAGTAGCGGCTGCGATTCATGAACACTCTCCCTTCCGCCTCTCAATACGATTGAAACGGCCGAAAGTTACCGCGTCTTTGATTCGCTCCACCAGGTCTTCCGGCACATTCCGGATCGTCAGGGTAGCCATACGTGCTCCACTGATACTGTAGCGCCGGCCCGGGTTGGGTGCAAGCAAAGTGCTAGCATCGATTCCCGGCTCGACTCCGGCCGCCGCGGACAGTAAACTCATTCCTATGGCTATTGCGGAAGGCGCGCGGCTGCTGAGCGGCAACGCGGTTCGCGATCAGATTCTGGAGGAAGTGGCGGCGGACCTGCGCGAGCTGGCCGGCCGCGGCATCCGGCCCGGCCTGGCCGTCATCCTGGCCGGCAACCATCCCGCGTCCGAGATCTACGTCCGGAACAAGGTGAAAACCTGCGAGACGCTCGGCATTTCGAGCGAGAAGATTACGCCGCCGGAAAGCGTCACCACCGGCCAGATCCTGGAGCTGGTGGACAGCCTGAACGGGCGCGACGACATCGACGGCATTCTGGTCCAGTTGCCGCTGCCTCCCCAGGTGGACGCCAGGCGGGTCCTGTTGGAGGTGAACCCGGCCAAAGACGTGGACGGCCTTCACCCCGTCAACATCGGCAACCTGGTCACGCAACGGCCTGGGCTGGTGCCCTGCACGCCGGCCGGGATTATCGAGCTCCTGAAGCGCAACCAGGTCCCGATCAAGGGGGCGCGCGCGGCGGTCATCGGGCGCAGCGACATGGTGGGCAAGCCGGTGGCCATGCTGCTGCTGCACGAGCATGCCACGGTGACCATCTGCCATTCGCGCACCCGCGATCTTCCGGCCGTGGCCCGCGAGGCCGACATCCTGGTTGCGGCCATGGGCAAGCCGGCGTTCGTAACCGCCGAATTCGTCAAGCCCGGCGCCACGGTCATCGACGTGGGCATCAACAAGCTGACCGACCGGGCCGAGGTCGAGCGGCTGTTTCCGGGAAATGCCAAGCGCCTGGCCGATATCGACACCAAAGGCTCGACGCTGGTCGGCGACGTGCACCCCGATTCCGTGCTAGCGGTGGCCGGAGCGCTGACGCCGGTGCCCGGCGGCGTCGGCCCGCTGACCATCGCCATGCTGATGGTCAATACTGTGCGCGCGGCCCGCTTGCGCCGCGGCTAGTAGGCTGTAGGCTGTGGGCTGGAGGGGTGTGACTTTTTGGTCTTAGCCTACAGCCCACGGCCTACAGCCCACAGCCCTAATTCCTAACTTGCTGACCATTGGATTAACCGGCGGGCTGGCCTGCGGCAAGAGCACCGTGGCCCGGCGCCTGGAAGAAAAAGGCTGCGCGCTCGTCCATGCCGATTTGCTGGGGCATGAAGTGATTGCTCCGGGCGGGCCGGCGCACGCGGCCGTGCTCGCCGAATTCGGGCAGGACCTTGGCGACGCCGGCGGACAGATCGACCGCCGGCGCTTGGCCGAGCGCGTCTTCGACCAACCGGACCGGGTTCAGAAACTGAATGAACTCGTGCACCCCCACATCCGGCGCCGCATTCGCGAACACATCGATTCCTTCAGGCGCGCGCACCCGGACGGTATCCTGGTGGTGGAAGCGGCGTTGCTTCTGGAGGCCTTCGCCGACCCGGCAATTGATAAGATTGTGGTGATCGACTGCACCGAGGAGCAACAGGTTGCGCGATTTGGCCAGAAGGGCGGGACGGCCGAAGAAGCGCGGCGGCGTATGGCGGCCCAGATGCCCCGCGCCGAGCGGTTGGCCCGCGCCGATTACATCATCGACGCCTCCGGAAGCATCGATGAAACTTTTCGCCAGGTGGATCGCCTGTACGAGCAACTGCGGGACCTGAAATAAAGACCCGGCTGTCGGCTGTGGGAAGCCCGAAACCGACAGCCGTCAGCCGATACTGAAACCTGAGGTTGTTATGAGATTCCGGCATCTGGTGCTGGCAGCGGCCATTATCGCGGCCTTCGTCTATCTCACTACTTACTCCCCCATGCGGCCGTTCGGGCCGGGCAACTGGCGCGGGCCGCTTCCCTGGGAACGGGGCGCTACCCCCGTTTCCAATGTCACATTGGCCCAGGGTGAGCGCTTCAGCCCCGACGAGCAGAACAACATCGAGGTGTACAAGGCGGCCAGCCCCGCGGTGGTCAACATCACCACCGTCACTTTGGCCTACGACTTCTTTCTCAACGCCGTGCCGGTGGAATCGGGCGCGGGCAGCGGCTTCCTCATCGATGCGGACGGCGACATCGTGACCAACTACCACGTCATCAGCGGTGCCCGCCAGGTGCAGGTGACCATGGCCGACAAGAGCCGCTTCAAGGCCCAGGTGGTGGGCGCCGACCCGCGCAGCGATCTGGCCGTGGTGCGCGTCTCGGCCGAGAAGAAGCTGCCCTACCTCCAACTGGGTGATTCCAAGAATCTCCAGGTGGGCCAGAAGGTGCTGGCCATCGGCAACCCCTTCGGCCAGTTCCAGAACACCCTCACCACCGGGGTGATCAGCTCGCTGGGGCGCAGCGTGCGCGATCCGGACAGCCGGAACGTGCTGGAGGACGTCATCCAGACCGACGCGGCCATCAACCCGGGCAACAGCGCCTGGCCGGCGTGCTGGAGCTGCCGGTGGATCAGGGATTGCTGGTGGTGCGCGTCGAGCCGGGCAGCCCGGCGGATAAGGCCGGCATTCGCGGCGGCGGCCGCGCGGTCATCGTGGGCACCTGGGAAATCCCGGTCGGCGGCGACATCGTCGTGCAACTGGACGGCGAGCCGACGATCCAGAGCGAAGACCTGCTTCGCCGCGTGGAAAACAAGCGCGTCGGCGACACAGTCAAGGTAACGGTCTTCCGCGGCAGTAAGCGCCTCGACGTTTCGGTGCAACTCGAGGCCCGTCCCGGGACCAGGTTTTTATTAGGCTGGAGGCTGGAGACCGGAGGCTGGAGGGTAATTTCCAGTCTCCAGCCTCCGGCCTCCAACCTCCAGTCTGATATGCATGTTCTGATTACTGGCTGTTCCACAGGGATCGGCCGGGCGGCCGTGGAGGCCTTCGCCCGCGCCGGCCACCAGGTATCGGCGACGGCCCGGAACCTGGCCGCCATCGAAGACCTTCGCTCCGGCAACGTCCAGGTGCTTCGGCTGGATGTGACCGACCGCGAATCCATGCGGGCGGCGGTGGAAGCGGCGCGGCGTTGCGCGCCGCTGGACGTGCTGGTCAACAACGCCGGCTACGGGCAGGCGGGCCCGCTGACGGAGTTGTCTCAGGAGGAATGGCTGGAGCAGTTCCAGACCAATGTCTTCGGCTTGATGGAGCTGACCGGGCTGGTGACCAACGGGCCGGGCGGCATGATCGAGCGCCGCGGCGGGCGCATCATCATGATCACCTCGGTGGTGGCGCTCGTGGCCACGCCGTTCAGCGGCGCTTACTGCGCTACGAAGTTCGCGCTGCGGGCCATCTCCGACTCCCTGCGCCTGGAGCTGGCGCCGTTCGGCATC
>JAPKYU010000692.1 GCA_026394175.1 Acidobacteriota bacterium
GGCCCTCGCAGAACGCCAGCAGCGTGCCTTTGGCCGTGGTGATCAAGGCAGGAATGCGATAGGTGTGGTAGCCGCTCTCGCCGGCGCGGAAAACCTCCACTTCCGTCAGCGGCGGGTTTGCGCCCCATCCGGCGACTGCGCACAGGGCCACGAGTAGCGTGGTGGCCACCCCTCTTGTCGTTCTCATTGCCGCAGATTAGCCTTTCGGTCCGCGGTTTTCAAATTCCGCTAGCCCAGCGAGCGGACCTTGTACAGGCGCTGGTTGGGGTCGGTCATCAGCGCCACTGCATACTTGAAACCCGAGAGGCAGCCGCGCATCACCGCCAGACTGCGATAGTAGTCGTTGTACCGGAAAAAGCCGGTCTGGCCCCGCCACATGGGGTACAGGTCGCAGGCTTCCAGCCACTTCTCGCAAACCGGCGTGATGTCCAGATAGGTGTCGGGCTGGAAATTTGTCGCGTCCTCCCAGTTGTCCGCGTAAAACGTTTTTCCCGGATTGTGCGGCGGAAGCGCGCGGGCGATGGTGCCCAAACCGGCGTAGAAGACAGCGTCGCGGACAATCATGTGGCAATTCTGGTGATCTTTGTGCCAGCTCCCGCTCCAGTGGGTCACGATGATGGCCGGCTTGTGCTCGCGGATCAGGTCGCACACGGCGAACACAATCTGATCGTTCAGGGGGATTTCGGCGTCGGGATAAGTGAGCAGGACGGCCTCGGCGCCAAGCATTTTGGCGGCCTTCTCGGTGGCCGTGCGCTGCATCGCGCCGTACTCGGCAACGGAGATGTTCTTCGGCGCGCCCTTCTCCCCCAGCGACAGGCTGACGAACACGCCGCCGCCGCCGTTGTGGATATGCTGGGCCACGGTGGCGCCCATGGTGAACAGCGCGTCCCCCGGATGCGCGGCAATGGCCATGATCTTGGATGGCATGAGTGCTCCTTTCAGAATGCGGAATGCGGAGTGCGGAGTGAGGCTGCTTTTCTCAGCACTCAGTACTCAGCACGCAGCACTTTGTCTCCCACCAATTCCCTGCGCCGCGAGACATCGTCGTCGGGCACCACCACCAGCACCCAGGGCGCGCCGGGCGAAACCATCCTGGCCTTCCAGACCAGGCCGGCGGCAGTGCCCGGCCGCAGGGTCAACTCCCGCACGGGTTGGTCCACGGCGAGATTCTCGGCGCGCACCGCAAACGTATGCCGGCCATCGCCGGAGGCCGTCAGGCGAATCGTGACCTGGCCACTGGCGGCCTTCTCGGCCGTGATGCTGAAGTCGAAGACGTGGCCGGGCCGCAGGTCCAGGTAGTAGCTTCCGCCCGGCAGCAGCGTCACGGTGGTTTGCTGCCCGTTGTGCCGCACCTTGTAGTTCCCTTCCGAGAGGAAGGCGCGGAAAACGCCGCGAACCGGATCCGGTTCCAGCGCATGCATGCCGGCCGTGCGCGTGTCCTCAAAAACCACCGGCTTCCCTGCCCCCGGCCGGACCCGGCCCTCGACCAGCGCCGGTCCGGCAAGGTCCTGCATCAGCCAAAACCAGCGCCCCGTCGAATGGACCCACACTTCCTTATATACATAGCAATTCTGGGCCGGCCAGTATGGCAGGTCGCTGTTGCCCCGGGTCTGGATGCCGACCGGGAGCGCGCCCACGATGTCT
>JAPKYU010000225.1 GCA_026394175.1 Acidobacteriota bacterium
AAACACGCCGAGCACGGCGCACCAGCGGCCCATGGCCACGTAATGGGCGTCGGTGGCGTTCTTGCGGATCAGCGGCCGGTAGATGTCATAGGTCCAGACGGTGGCGAAGGCGCTGACGTTGCCCGCCATGCCCGACATGAACCCGGCGATCAGCGCCGTAATGCCCAAGCCCAGCAGCCCCGGCCCGAAATACCGCGCCATCATCAGCGGCAGCACTTCGTTGTAACTGTGAGCGCCGGTGGCCACCGCCTGGCCCTCGTTCACCAGCTTCATCGGCAACAGGGCCAGACCCAGCAGCCCGGGCAGCGTGACGATCAGCGGCACCATCATCTTCAGGGCCGCGCCGATCACCGTCCCCATCTTCGCCGAGCGCAGGTCGCGGGCCGTCATCACCCGCTGCACCACCAGGAAATCGGTGGTCCAGTAACCGAAGGAAACGGCCAACCCCAGCCCGAATACCATGCCCGTCCAGTGGATGCCCATGGGGTTGTCGGTGAAGGAGCCCAGCGTGCGCCACAGGTGGGTGTAATCCTGGCCGGGATTACGCTCGTTGATGCGCGCCATCATGCTGCTCCAGCCGCCGGCCTCAATCAATCCCAGGATGGGGATCAGCGCCGCGCCCAGCCAGATCAGAAAGAACTGCAGCACCTCGTTGAAAATGGCGGACAGCAGCCCGCCGGCCATCACGTAAATGGCCACCGTCAGCGACGACACCCAGATGCTGAAGTGGATGTCCCAGCCCAGGATCACCTTCATGACCAGCGCCATGGCGTACATATTGATGCCGCTCATCAGCACCGTCATGAAAGCAAAGGAAATGCCGGCCAGCCCCCGGCTCGATTCCCCGTAGCGCAGCTTCAGGTAGCCGGGCACCGAGTGCGTGCGGCAGATGTAATAAAACGGGATCATCACCATGGCCAGCACCAGGATGGCCGGGATGGCGCCGATCAGGTAGGCGTGGGCGCCCAGCATCCCGTACTGGTAGGCGATCGCCGCCCAACCCATCATCTCCAGGGAGCTAAGGTTGGAGGAGATGAAGCTGAGGCCGGCGATCCAGGCGCTCATGCTGCGCCCGGCCATGAAGAAATCCTCGCCGGTGCTGGCAAACCGCTTCATGTAAAAGCCGATGGCCAGCACCACGGCGAAATAGATCGCCACGATCAGCAGATCGACCGGCGCCATGGTGAGCAGCCGCGACTGCTGGAAAAGAAACATGAGGGGAATCATCAAGCCGATGCTCCGGAAAACTCGAAGTGCGCCGGGCTTGCGGCCCAAGGCGGCCCGGGTAAACGCCGACTTTATCTTCTCGTAAATCTCCGTGTCAATCGCGGAAAGCGGGCCAGTGGGCCGGGCAGCCGCAGATTTCGCCGATCACACAGATTGAATCTGTGAAATCTGCGCAATCTGCGGCTAGGACAATGTGGATTTTCTGTGGTTCAATCAAGGAAGCATGAGGATATTGTTCGTCGGGGACATCTTCGGGCGTCCGGGGCGCCGGGTGCTGGCCGATCACCTGCAGGACGTGGTAGCCGGCAAGCAGATCGACCTGGTTATCGCCAACGCCGAAAACGCCGCCGCCGGTTTCGGCATCACGCCCCGCCTGGCCGAGGACTTGTTCCGGTACGGAATCGAGGTGATGACCACGGGCAACCACGGCTGGGACAAGAAGGAGATTTACGCCTACATCGCGGGCCAGCCGCGCCTGCTGCGCGCCGCGAACTATCCGCCCGGGGCGCCCGGCCGCGGGGTGTACTGCGGGCAGACGCGGGCCGGCATCCCCTTCGCGGTGTTGCACCTGGTGGGCCGCGTGTTCATGGCCCCGCTGGACTGCCCCTTCCGGACGGCGGAAGCCGAACTGGCCCGGCTGCCGGAGGAATGCCGCATCCGCATCCTGGACTTTCACGCCGAGGCCACGTCGGAGAAGCAGGCCTTCGGCTGGTTCCTCGACGGCAAAGTGACCGCGGTGATCGGGACGCACACCCACGTGCCGACCGCCGACGAGCGCGTCCTTCCCGGCGGTACGGCCTTCATCACCGACGTGGGCATGACCGGGCCCTACGAATCCGTGATCGGCGTGGAGCGGGAGACGGCGCTGCGCAAGTTTCTCAGCCAGATGCCGGAACGCTTCGAACCGGCCCGCGGTGATCTGCGCCTGTGCGCGGTCATCATCGACGCCGACGAGCAGACCGGCCGCGCCCGCTCGATCGAGCGCTACACGCTGGCCATCGCCTGACTCGCTCGCGGCTTTTCTTTGTGCCTTGGTGCCTTTGTGGTTCAATACACCGCCATGTTGAATTGGGCGATCGTCGGAATCGGCGATATTGCGCAGAAGCGGGTGCTGGCCGCGCTCGATGCCGAACCGCGCAGCCGGCCGCTGGCTGCCGTCACCACCCACCCGGAGCGCGCGCGCCGGCTTTGCGCCCCCTACGGTATCGAGCGCTTTTACACCGGGATCGAAGAGGCGCTGGCCGACCCGGATGTCCAGGCCGTCTACGTGGCCACGCCGGTGTTCCTGCATGCCCCGCAATCGATAGCCGCCATGCGCGCCGGCAAGCACGTGCTCTGCGAAAAACCGACCGCGCTCAGCTACGCCGAGGCCTGCCGCATGGCGGAGACGGCCGAGCAATGCGGCGTCGTCTATGGCGTTGCCTTCTACCGGCCCTTGTACCCCAAGGTGCGGCGCGCCCGGCAGTTGATCCAACAGGGAGCGATCGGCCAGCTTACGCTGGTCGAAGCCCGCTACCACTGGTGGTGGGCGCCGGAAGAAGGGCACGAGCGCCACTGGTTCATCGAGCCGGAGAAATCCGGCGGCGGGCCGCTGCCCGACGTCGGTTCCCACCGCATCGACCTGCTCAATTACCTGTTCGGGCCGCCGGCCTCGGTCATGGCGGAAATCGGCAGCCAGTTCCATCCCTATGCTGTCGAGGACTCCGCCACGCTGCTGATGAATTATTCATCGGGCATGCGCGCGGTCCTCGACGTGCGCTGGAATTCGCGGGTGGAACGCGATGAGCTGCGCATCATCGGAACCGGCGGCCAGCTCGACTTGACGCCGGGGAACGGGCCGGAGCTGGTCTTCCGCTCGGCTTCGGAGACGCGCGCCGAGCACCTGCCCCCACACGCCAACCTGCATTATCCGATGATCGAGAACTTCGTGAGCGCGGTGCTGGACGGCGCCGAGCTGGTCACCAGCGGCCGGCGGGCCATGCAGACCGACCGCGTCATCGAAGCCGCCTATGAATCGGCGCACACCGGTCGCCGGGTGGCCATTCACCACGGATGAACACGGATAAACACGGATGGGAATGGGACGCTAATTTCTGATTCTTAATTCTCGAGTACCACCACGGCCGAAACGTTCATTTCCGGGATCACCACTTCGCCTGCTTGCACCGCCAGTGGACGAGGCGCCGCATCTTCGGGCGTGAACAAGAGGGCGCGAGAGAATTTCACCGCCGGGCGCAGGCGCACCTCCAGCAGCGGATCGATAGCGTAGTTGACCAGGTGCACGGCCAGGCGGCCGTCTTCCAGCCGCCACGGATAGCTGATGATGGTCTCGGCGTTCGACAGGGTATACAGCCGGCGTCCGGTAATGCGCTTCCGCATTTCGGCCACGAAGGCCTCGGGGTCCAGGACCTCTTTTCGTTGGACGACGATCGGCGCCCACGCGGCGGATGGGGGCTTGGCGGGGACGGCTTTCGCCGGCGGCAAGGGCGGTTGAGCAATCGCGATCACCAGCGCGTACTTCTTCGCCATGGCAGCCTGAAGGTCGCCGCCGCGCGGAAGAACGAGGACGACGACGGCGATGTTGGCGGCGGGCGCGCCGCGAAACACCGCGCTTTCGGCAAACTTCAATTGTCCCGCAACGCGTTTCCACTCGGCAACCACGCGCGGCTGCGCTTCGGCCAGCCCGCGGCGCAGGCGCTCGTCGAGCTTCAGGGCGACCTGCCCGCCGAAGCAAGCCGCTTCGGCGACGGCCAGTTCCAGGCCGCCGGGACGCAGGCGGCCCTCCTTCGGCGGATCATAGGCCAACAGCACGGGTTGTGCGGCGCGCGTCCGGTGGTAAAGGATCAGCCAGCCGTTGGCCTCGATCCACGGTTCGCCGCTGGCGCCCGCAGTGACCTTGTCGCCGCCGGGGCTTGTTTGGACCATGGGATTCAGCCGCGGCCACGTGCCTTCGATGATGTACTGCACCCCGGGGGGCGCTCCGGCAACCATCCGGATGCCCGCTTGCTCGCAGGCTGTTCGAAATTCCGGCGGGGTGTTGCCGGCTACCAGGAGTTGGGTGATGCCCGCTTCCCGCAGGTAGGGCACGGCGGCCGGCTCCAGCCAATCCCACCGCGCATATCGCTCCCCCGCCGCCAGCAGCCCCGGCAGCAGCCACACCAGCCATATCATGCTCTTCATTCGCCTCGATTGTAACGCATGACGGCTGGCGGCTGCCTCCTGCCTGCTGCCTACTGCCTTCCGCGCAGGTTTCTGCTAGACTTTTCCGCATGCGCACTCTCGCTGTCTGCTGTGTGATTGCTTTCTTGCTGTTGCCGTCTGTTTCTTCCGCCCAAAGGGACCCGAAGCAAACCAACGTCATCCAGGCGACCTTCTATAGCGGCCCGACGTCGTACGAGCCGAAGCCCGAGCACCCCATGTGGAAAAAGGCCGGCTCGGTCACCTTTCAACACGACGCGATTGGCGACCCGCTGGTCGATCACAGGACGACGGTTCGCGCGCTCTGGACTTCCGATACGCTCTGGCTGCTGTTCGCGTGCGGCTACGACGATAAGCTCACCATCGGTCCCGATGCCCAAAGCGCGAAGGAGACCAACAAACTCTGGGAGGTCTCCGATGTGGCCGAGGCTTTCATCGCTCCGAATCTGGACGACATTACGCGGTACAAGGAATTCCAGGTGAGCCCGGGGAGCCAGTGGGTCGATCTGGACATCAACCGGACCACCAAGAACCACGACGCAAGCTGGAACTCCGGCTTTCGCAGCGCGGCGCGGATCGATCAGGAGAAGCATATCTGGTACGCTTTGATGGCCATCCCGCTGAAGGCCTTCGGCGTTCCCACACCCACGCCCGGCGCGCGCTGGCGCCTGAATTTCTTCCGTTCGGAGTTCGGCCCGCCAAGGCGCTCCGTCGTCTGGCAGCCGACCCACGAGCGCAATTTCCACGTGCCCGACCGCTTCGGCTGGATGGAATTCAAGTAGCGGCGGTCTTTAGACCGCCATCCTGAGGTGGCGACCTGAAGGTCGCCGCTACGATGGGCGGCAGAGGCTTCCCTGGTAGGGGCAGCGGTAGCAGTGGTCGGCGGCCACCTGCGGAAACGACAGCCGCTTCTGCGCCTCGAAGAACGAGCAGAGCAGGCTGCGCGCTTCCTCCAGGGCCGCCGGCGTCAGGTCGATGCTCCGGGCGATGCCGGGCGCCAGGAAATACAGCACGGCCTCGGCCGGCGGTTGGCCGAACGCCGCCTGGACCAGTAGGGCGTACAGCACCATCTGAATGCGATAGTGTGCCGTCTCCCGCTCCACTTCGGCGGCGCCGATATCATTTGCCTTGTAGTCGAGCAGCAGGGCCGGGCGGGCATTCTCAAAGGTGAGCACGTCGAGGGTGCCGCGCAGAAAGCGGTCATCGAGCGATGCGATGGCCTTGAGCGAGGCGATCAGGGAAAGCTCCCGGCGCACCTCGGAGCTGCCCGAGACCCGCCGCGCCCAATCGTCCGCCGCGGCGGACCAGAAGCCTTCGTCCAGGCGCTGAACTTCCTCGCGCATCGGTCCAGGAACTTCGCTCAGCGCTTCCCTGCCCCGGGCCAGCACGGCGTGAACAGCGCGGCCCAGTTCCCATCGCTCATAATCGTTGTCATCGTCCGGCGCGCCGTCTTCCTCGGGTTCCTCGGGCTCGCCAGCCCGCACGGGAAAAGCCTTCTTCTCGCCTTCGGGATAGCCGAGGTAGTAGCCCAGGTAATAGCGCCGCGGGCAGTGATGAAACTTCAGTACATCGGTGACCGTGGCCAGAAATTCGCCGGAATCACAAGCCGGCGCCGGTTTCCGCGTTTCGGCGAGAAGGGCAGCGGCCTGCGCCTGCGCGCCCGGCGGAACGGGGATCGACAGGGAAGCGCCGGCCTCCAGCGCCAGTTGCTCGCGGCGCGCCACCGGGCCAAAGGCATACTGCGGCGGTTCGCCGGGATCTGTCGAGGTGGCCAGCACCGAGAGTTGGAAGGTCTCGGCTGCTTGTTCCCTCCGGCCAACCGTGATGATCCTTGGTTGCCCATCGAGTTCCATGGGAGAGGAGACGCCGCAGGTCCTGCAGATCTCGCCCAGCGCCAGCGGCGCGGAGAAGCCCTTTTTGCTTTCTTTCAGGCATCCGCTGAGGATCAGGTGCTCTTCGGCGCGCGTCATGGCGACGAACAGGACACGCAGACGTTCGGCCGCTTCTTCCTGTTTTTCCTCTTCGCGCACGGCCTCGAACAGCGCGGTTGCCTCGGGCTTGCCGGCGAAGTCGAACTTGGCCGCGATGCCGTACCGGGGATGGTATTTGAGCACGTCCCTGTCCGGGCGGGCACCCCGCGACAGGTCGGGAAGCACCACCAGGGGAAACTCCAGGCCCTTGGCGGCGTGCATGGTCATCAGGCGGACGGCCCCTTCCGACGCCGTATCCAGTTGGGCCTCGCCTTCGCGCACCTCCTGGTAGCGGAACTCCTCCATGGCGGTGATGACGTCCTTGAGGGAACCGAAGCCGCCGGCCTCCAGCGAGCCCGCCAGCTCGGCCAGCTTGTGCAGATTGGCCGCTCTGCGCCGGCCATTGAACTGGATGAGCAAGGCCGTTTCATAGCCGGTGGCGCGGACGATCTCGCGCACCAGGTCGCGGAGCGGGCGCCAGGGGCGCTCGGCGCGCAACCGGTCCAGGAGGGCGCGGAACGCGGCGATCCGGGCGGCGTCGGCCGCCGGAATGCCGGGGATGGCGCCGGCCTCATCGAGCACTTCACCGAGCACTCCCCGGTTGGCATGGGCGTAATCCGCCAGCAGGTACAGGGCGTCGTCGCTGACACCGAACATGGGCGAGCGCAGCACGGCGGCCACCGCCACCTCGTCGCGCGAATTGTCCAGCGCGCGCAGAAAGGCGAGCACGTCGCGCACCTCGCGCGCCCGGTAGAATCCCCGCCCCGTCTCGGAAAAGTACGGGATGCCGTAGTCCTCCAGGGCCCACTCGTACCGGTACATGTCCCCGCTGGCGCGAAACAGGAAGGCCACGTCTCCGTACCCGAGCGATTCTCCGAACTTCTCGCCTTTTCGGTTGGTGACGCGGAGCTGCTTCTTTCCGATCAGCTCGTGGATGCGGCGGGCCAGGTGGCGCGCTTCCACCCCGCGGGCCTCATCCATTTTCCCCGCGCCGACCAGCGACAGTTCGACCGACGGAACGTCTTTTTCGGCGAAGGCCTGGCCCGCTTCCAGGCGAGTGAACGGCGTGCCGGTGGCCTGGAACAGGGAGGCGAAATGGCAGTTGATGGCGTTGATGATCTCGGGGCGGCTGCGGTAATCCCTGCGCAGCTCGTGTGCCCCGCGCGCCTGCGCGGCCCTTTCCGACTGCTCGGCGAAACCTTGCGGGGCGCGGGGTCGGGCGCCGCGGAAGCCGTAAATGGACTGCGCGATGTCGCCAACCACGAACAGGCGTGTTTCCGCCGCCAGCCGCCCGATGACTTGGTTCTGCAGCGGGTTGGTGTCCTGCTGCTCGTCCACCAGCACCTCGTCGAAGCGGCGGCTCAGTTGCCGGGCCAGTTCGGGATCGCGGCGCAGCATGTTGGCGGTCGCCTCCTCGAGGTCCCCGAAATCCAGCGCCGGAATCGCCCGCTTCATTTCCGCATAAGCCGCTTGCACGGCGGCAATGACGCCGGCGACCAGCTCGCGATGCCGCTCCACCGGCGCTTCGTCGCGGGCCAAGGCGGCGCCGGCGTCCGCGCACGCGTCCGGCGGCGCCAGCAGCGCGGCGGCATCGGACGGGTCTCCGCCCAGCGAGCGGATCCGCGCGTGCAGCCCCAGCAAATGGTCCCTGTAAGTTGCGCCGCGAAAGTGGCGCGTGAGTTCCAGGAAATCATCCGGCCGCTCGGATGTCACTTTCTCCAAGGCGACGTCCAGGGCGCGGGCGCGAAGCAGGCCGGCCTGCAATTCGTCGAGCACCTGGAAGCGGGGGTCCACGCCGGCCTGGATGGCGTTCTCGCGCAGCAGGCGGGCGCAGAAGGCGTGGATGGTCGAGATGCGGGCGTTTTCCAGCGCCTCGCGAAGATCACCGCGGCCGGATTCCTCGAAGGCCTTGGCCAGCCGGTCCTTCATCTCGGCCGCCGCGTTTTCGGTGAAGGTGATGGCCAGAGTGCGGGCCAGGTCGATTTTCCCGTCGAGCACGCGGCGGCGCACCCGCTCCACCAGCACGCGCGTCTTACCGGAGCCTGGGCCGGCCGTGATGCAGATGCGCGGGGCCTCGCTTCCCAGCGCCTCCAGTTGTTTGTCGGAGAACTCCGTCATTGCCCCACCCGCACCTCGGCGGCGGCCGCCCGCCGGCCAACACGGCAAAGATCAAAGAATTTGCATTGGTAGCAGTCGTCTTCCGGCGCCTGGCGGACGGTGATAACACCGGCGCGGATGTCTCGCACGTGTTTCTTAATCCATTCCCTGCCCTTTTCCATCAGTGCTTGAAACCCGTCCGGTTCGCGCTCCAGGGCGCCTTTGGGAAGCGCGCCGCTGAGCAGGCTGCCGGTCAGCGAGCTGTCGTAGAGGCCGCAACGGACCGGCGGATTCGCTTTGAGCGGATACAGTTCGGCGGCCGCCGGCTTCAAGCCGAACACTTCTTCCAGGGCAATCAGGTAGACGGGCAGTTGCAGGTCCCGGCCTTCCTCGATGTCGGCCAGTGTTTCCTTGCTGAATCCCGAGGCGCTGTACTTGTAGTCCACCACCAGGCCAAGGCGATGCGGGCCGGCCTGGACCGATTCGACGCGATCGAACCGCCCGTGGATTTCGATGGCCGCGCCGTCAACCGTCATGCGAACGGGTGGCAGGCCGCCCGCGCCGAATTTCAGCTCGATAAACCGGGGATCGATGGCGGTGTGGTAGCGCTGCGGGTGCTCGCGTTCCGCCTGCTCGAAGACGTCCAGAAAACGGCGCATTTCCTGGTGGATCTTGGCCGCCAGGTGGCTGGCGGGGATGCCCTCGCCGTCCAGCTTCTGGTCGAAGCAGCGGTCGAGGATTTCTCCGATGGGCCGGCCGCGTTCCATGCCTTCCCACTCCTCGATGACCGCGTGGGCGATGTTGCCTTGCACCAGAGGATCCAACTCCGCGGGCGTGGGCCCCGCCTGAAGCCCCATCGCTTTGGACACGAAGTAGCTGAACGGGCAGTGGGCGAAGGTTTCCAGCGCGGAAGGGCTGAACCGGGTGGAGCGCAGCCCCAGCAGGTCCAGCGCCGCTGCCTCCGTCAGCCGCTCCAGCAGCGGCCTGGAGGCCTGCATGGCGCGCCAGGTCGCGCCGCCCGCCCGAAGCGCTTCATACAGCGCGAGCGCCAGGGCGCGTTGCTCGGTCCGCTCCGGCCAGCGGGACAGCTCGGCGTGCGTGAAGGCCAACAGGTCATCTTCGCCGGCCGCCAGCTCCGCGGGCGGCACGCAATCCGAGCGCCGCCGCTCCACGATCCTGCAACTCTGGCCTTCCAGCAGCGCCCTCAGGTCGCGCAACAGGAAGGAGCGCAGCAGTTGCTTCCCCGAAAAATCGGTTTGCGGATAGCTGAGGAACAGCCGTGACTTGGCCCGCGAAACCGCAGTGTAAAACAGCAGCCGCTGGTCGCGGGCCCAGTCGCCGCTGACCGGAAGCGTGGTTGCGTGCGCCCGCTGGATCGCGCGGCGGCCGGCGTCATCCACAAACAGCGCCTCGCTCACCGCTGACGGGAATTCCTTCTCGACCAGCCCAGGGACGAAGACCGCGCTCAGCTCCCACTGCCGGGCCTCGAAGGTGCTCATCAGGTTGACGCCGTCGGCGCGGCGGTCGCGCACGTGAATCTGCTCTTCCGCCAAGCGGCGCAACAGGAGCTGGCGGAACTCGGAGAAGGGCATCGGCCCGGTTGTTTCCGCTTCGGTTGCCTCGGCGACTTCGGCCAGCAACTCGCCGCGGCGCCGCATGGCTGCCGCTTCGCCCCGCAACTCGAGGGCGCGGCCGGCGTCTGTCTGGTCGGGAATCTCATGAAAGCGCGTCAGCTCCTCCCAGAGCCGCGCCACCCGGGCGGCCATGGTGGCCGGACGCGCCGGCTCCCCGAATTCGCGGTCGAATGCCGCCAGTTGCTTCAACACCTCGGCCAGCCGGTTTTCCGGCCGGACCACCTTCTCCCACCGGCCCTGACGGGCCTCCGACAGGCGCTGGATAGCGCGGTATTCGAACACCTCGGACTCGCCAACACCGGCGAGGCTGCAGTAGGGCGACTTGAGCCAGCGGAAGATTGACTCCGGGCGGCTGCCGGCGGCGAACAGATCGAGGCAAAGACGGAGGTGCGCGCCGTACGCCGTGGCCAACAACGGAACCGGAACGAACGAGCGCAACGGAACGCCGAGCGCGCGGAATGCTTCGCGCAACAGCGGGACGTAAATGGCGGGCTGATGAACGATGATGCCGATGTAGCGCCAGGGCATACCTGAGCGGCCCAGCCGCAGCGCCTCGCGCGCCATCCACTCAATCTCGTCCCGCCGGTCGGCGGCGGCGATCAGCACCAGCGGCTCACTGCCAACCGCAGGCTCGGCTGGACCGGGGCCTGCGGCTGCCGCGCTGGCCTCGCCGCGCAGGAGCCGCTCCACTGCCGCCAGCGCCGGCGCTTGTGCGGCGCGGTGATTCCCTTCCAGCCACTGGTCGGCGAAGCCCAGCGACTGCAGCCAGGCGCGGGAGCGCGCCGCCTGGTAGAAGAAACCGGCACTCTGCCGGTCAACCGTCTGCCGGTCCAGCGTCAGCGCGATGCGCGCTGCCGGCCCCTCCGCCCCGGGCCCCGTTTCCAGCAAGGCTTCCAGGAGCACCCGTTGCTCCGGCGTGAAGTCGCTGAAACCGTCCACCAGCAGCAACCGCAAACGGAGAGCGCCGGAACGGATGAAGCCGACGGCCAGGCGTAGTTGGCGGCCTTCGTCGATGCCCGCCTTCTCCAGCGCCTTGTCGAATGCCTCGAAGAAAGACAGGAACGGCCGGTGCTCGCGGCCGGGCAGCGCGACGCGCAGCATCTCCAACGTTAGCCCCGCGCGGCGCAGCTCCTCGACCGACTCGGCCAGCGCCGCCCGAAAGCCGGGAAACTCCTCAACCGCGCGGAACTCCGGCAACGCCAATTCGGAAAGCAGCCGGCGCAGGAGCAGTTCGCGCCGCGCGCCGGTCAGCAGCGGGCCGGTGGCCGGCGCCAGCCGCCGGAGCAGGTCGCTGAAGGTGCAGATGGGGTCGCCGGCCAGCCCGCTCAGTGTGCTCTCGCGCAGCACCTCGTTGCGGGTGTGCTCGCGGTAGCTGGCCGTCGGCACCAGCAGGAGCACCTGTTCCGCGTCACCGGCCCGTACCGCTTCGGCAAAGGCTGTCCGCAGCAACCGGCTCTTGCCGCAGCCGGCCGGTCCGAGCAGCAACCGCCGCCGCCCCTGTTCGGAGTTTTCCCGGCCTGGTTTCATGGCCAGCCGAAAGATTGTATCAGCCACAGTGGCACACCGGAATTGACGATTTGTTCATTGGTTCATTGACGATTGGCGCTGGCCGCTAAATCGTCAATCCCTCCCCGCCTCCCGAACGGACCGGCCCGGAATCATAAAAATTTCTTTCTTGGCCGTACGCCGCGCCTGCGTTATAGTTGCCAACCAATCCTGGATCAGAGACGCAATGAACGTCGGAATAGTGATTCGAAGCTATCGATAGAAACTGGGGCTTTCCCAGGGTGACCTGGAGAAGCGAACGGGGCTGATGCGCTGCTATATCTCGCGAGTGGAAAACGGGCATACCGTCCCGAGCATTGAGACCCTGTCGCGGATCGCGCGCGCGCTCGACGCCCAGTTGGCCGACTTGTTCTCCGGTCTGGACGAAATGCCGCTCATTGCCGCGGACCCCAGCGAACAGCAGTTCCTGGAAGAGATGCGGCGCTACCTGCCGGTCCTCACCCCGGCCGAGCGGGAGCGGGTGCTGGAAATGGTGCGGCAGATGGCGGGCCACGCCTGACAATCCCACCTGGGCGCAGGGGCGGCGGAGAGCGCGCCCCTATGCCGCGCAAGGCCACCGGAAAAATCGGGCCACGGGCTAGAAGCCTGTGCCACTAATGATCAGCGGCGGGCGCCCTTCTTGCTCTTGGCCTTCAGGGCTTTCTCCGCGTCGGCCTGCAGCTTCTGGGCCGCGGCTTTCAGCGGCGCTTCCGGTTCCATAGCCAGCACGCGTTTGGCGGCGTCCTGGGCGCGCCCGTGGAACAGCTTCTCTTTGTCGGGCTCGGCCAGGTTCTTGAGGTCGAAGACGACAGAGAGAGTTTCCAGCGCGGCGCCCATGGCCAGCAGCATGCGCGCCGCCGGAACCTCGGCGCGCCCCGAGGCCAGGGCCTTCTGCGCGCCCGGCACATCGTCGGCGGTGGTCAGCACGGCGCTGACGGCGCGCACCACGCCGCGATCCAGCGCTTTCTCGTGGACCTCGGCCCGCTTGGCCTCGGGCATGTCCATGCCCTTGTAGACGCGATCGAGGTCGGCGACTTCGGCCCCGCTGCCCTTCGGGAACGTAAACTCCAGGACCAGCGTCTTATCCAGCGGCTGCTTGGTGCAGGCCTCGTAGCATTCAAACAGGCCGATGCCGTAGCGCTGGGCATCCTTCAAATGGTCGGACTTCTGGCGGAGGTAAAAGGTCTTGTTGGTCCGGTTTGCAATCCATCCTTTTGCGTACGCCTGGGCCAGCTCCAGATGTCCCTGCGCCAACCCCGCCGTGATCACGGCCCGCCATACGCGGGCGCGCTCGACATAGGGGTTGTCTCCCTGCTTCCCGATCTTCTCCAGGTGGATGGATGTCTTGTCCAGGTCGCCCGCCTTGTAGGTGTCCTTGGCCGCCAGCCATAGCCACGCCGGTGTCCCGACCGCCGGCGGGGCCTCGCCCGTGCAGCCGGCGAACAGCAGGACCATCAGCAAAGTGAAAACGAAAGTGACGTGCTTCATGGGCCGAACTCCTTTCTCCTCGTTGGAAGTGGAGTTGGTTATTGGTCAACGAAGAACCCCAGGACGGGCGTAGCTTAGAACATTCCGGGCCAGGAAGCAATAGCGGCGGCGGCGGTTGAAACCACAATAGAAATGTCCCTCTCATAGCCCGTGAACCAATGCGCTGCAGTGGGGCCGCCGGGCTGATATAATCCGCGCCGAAACGAGGAGCGAGT
This sequence comes from Acidobacteriota bacterium, assembly GCA_026394175.1. Classification (GTDB taxonomy): domain Bacteria; phylum Acidobacteriota; class Terriglobia; order JAJPHL01; family JAPKYU01; genus JAPKYU01. The sequence continues at coordinate 13,375 of JAPKYU010000225.1, forward strand.
ATGGACACGCGCATCCGCCTGGTTGCTTCCTGGCGCCTGGTTGTCTGCCTGCTGGCCTGCCGGCTGTTGCTGGCTTCCGCCGCCGACGGCGCCCCGGCCATGGTTATCAAAACGCCGATGGCCCCGCCCGCCTGGGCGCTGCTGGAACGCGAGCTGCTCCGCTCCAATTCCCAGGCCTGCGGGCGCTTTGCCGCCAAGTACCTGGACGAGCGCGGCTACCTGCTGCACACGCCGCGATGGGGGACGCTGGACGGCCCCGACGACGCCATCGAGACCTTTTACAACTGGACGCTGCTGCACGCCCTGGGCGGCTCCGATTCCGTCCTGGCGCTGTACAGGAAAGCGCAGGAAGGCCACTGGCGGCAGTACGGCGA
>JAPKYU010000297.1 GCA_026394175.1 Acidobacteriota bacterium
GTTCCGGCCTCCGCCTCCAGCGTCAACCCCGCCGTGCCCGCTGATCTGGAGCGCATCATCAGCAAGGCGATCGAGAAGGAACGCACGCTGCGCTTCCAAACCGCGTCGGACCTGCTGGCGGACCTGGCGCGCTTGCGGCGCGACAGCGAGTCGGGGCGGGCCATCGCTGTCGTCGCCGCGCCGCACGCGCGGCCCACTCGCCGCCGCCTGCTGGCGGCCGCGCTGGGCGGCGGCCTAGCCCTGGTTGCCGGCGGCGCCTCCGTTTATCTCCTCATCTATCGCGGCGCGCGCCCGCGCTCGGTGGCGGTGCTGCCCTTTGTCGCCGACGAGGCGAACCGCGATGTCGTTCATCTGAGCGACGGCATCACCGAAAGCGTCACCAACACGCTGTCCCAGGTGCCCGGCCTGCACGTTCTTCCGCGGGGCACGCTGTACCGCTACCGGGGCCAGGCGGTCGATCCGCTCCAGGCCGGGCGCGAACTCAACGCCAGCGCGGTCGTTGCCGGGCGGGTGGCGGTGCGCGACGGGATGCTGATGGTGCACGTCGAGCTGGTCGATGTGCGGCGGCGCTCGCAGATCTGGGGCGAGCAATACCGGCGCAAGCTGGACGACATTTTCACGGTCCAGAACAATATCGCCAAGCAGATCTGCCGCACCTTGAAAATGCGGCTGAGCGAAGAGGCGGAACGGCGCGTGGCCAGGCGCTACTCGGAGAACACCGAGGCCTACCGGCTGTACCTGGAAGGCCGCCACTATCTGAGCCGCAGGAACAAGGGCGAGCTCCAGAAAGCGATCGAGCGCTTTACGGCGGCCATCGCCGTCGATCCCCGCTACGCCCTGGCTTACAGCGGCCTGGCCGATTCCTACAACCTGGCCGACTATTACCGCGAGCTGCCCGCCAGCGAGGCCGGGCCGAAAGCGAAACAAGCGGCACTGAAGGCGCTGGAGCTGGACGACGGCCTGGCCGAAGCCCACACCTCGCTGGCCCACATTCGCCGTTCTTACGACTGGGATTGGGCGGGGGCCGAGAGTGAATACAAGCGGGCCATCGAACTGGACCCCGACTACGCCACCGCCCACCAGTGGTACGCCGTGCACCTGGCGGCCATGGGCCGATCGCGGGAAGCCATCCAGGAGGTCCGGCGCGCCCGCCAGCTCGACCCGCTTGCCCTCCCCATCAACACCGACGCTGCCAGCGTCTACTACTACGCGCGGCGCTACGACCCGGCCCTGGAGCAGTGCATGAAGACGCTGGACCTGGATGCCAATTTCGCCGGCGTGCATATTTGGCTGGGGCGCGCCTACCTGGGAAAAGGAATGTGCCGCCAGGCCATCAGCGCCTTGCAGAAGGCGGAGGAGGTTTCGGGTCACCGCCCCGACACCGTGGCCATCCTGGCCCACGCCCAGGCCGCCTGCGGGAACAAGGCCGAGGCTGTGAAGTTGCTGGACCAGTTGCAGAAGCTGTCCGCCCAGCGCTACGTGTCGCCCTACGACATGGCGGTGGTCTATGCCGGGATGGGAGACAAGACCCGCGCCCTCGACTGGCTGGAGAAAGCGTTCGAGTCCCGCTGCCTTCAGATGGTTTATCTGAAGGTGGATGCGCTGTTGGACGGCCTCCGCTCCGAGCCGCGTTTCCAGGACCTGCAGCGCCGCGTCGGGCTGCCGCGGTGAGGCCATCGCCGCAACCAAGATCTCAGCGCAGAGAAGAAGCGAACCTGTGCGGTTGAACCACCGTCGCAGTCAGGAGAAAGCAATGTTGCTGACCAGGGTTGGCTTGATCATGCTGCTGGCCGCCCCGTTTTTGGCGGCGCAGAGCAAACCAGCCGCTACGGCCGGACCGTCGGAAGCCGTGGCGCAGGCGCTGGTCGAGGCCTTCAACGCCCACGATGTCGAGGCCATCCTCAAGACCTACAGCCGCGATTCGATGGCGCGCCGGCTTCCCAGCGGCGAGGCCTATATCCACGGCCATCCGGACATCCGCAAGAAGTTCGCCACGGCCTTTGAGAAAAGCCCCAACGTCCGCGTGGACGTTGTCCAGAGGATGGTCCACGGCGATTTCGTCATCGACAGGGAGAAAATCACCGGCGCGGCGGGCAGCGATGGGCCGCAGTATGGCCTGGTGATCTACGAAATCAAGGACGGGCTGATTCAAAACGAGTGGTATCTCCCCAGGGCGGCGCGTTGAGCCCTGTTTTTGCGGTGGTTCGCGCAGGAGGTTATTTGCCGAGCATTGCCGAAAACCTGGCGGACGTGCGGGCCCGGATGGAGCGCGCTGCGGAGCGCGCCGGGCGCGCCCCTGGTTCGGTGCTGCTGCTGGCCGTAACCAAGACGCAGCCGCCGGAGCGCGTCCGCGAGGTTTACGCCGCCGGCCAGCGCCATTTTGCCGAAAACCGCATCCAGGAATTCGAGCGGAAGCGCCCGCTCCTGGAATTGCCGGGCAGCGAGTGGCATCTGGTCGGGCACCTGCAATCGAACAAGTCGCACCGGGCCGTGCAGTTGTTCGATGTCGTCGAAACGGTGGACAGCGAGCGCCTGGCCCGCCGCCTCGATGAAGCCAAGGAGCAATTGCTGCTGTCGGCCGGCGACCGCGACGGCCGCGGCCCGCATGGGCTTCCCGTTTTTCTGGAAGTCAAGCTCAGCGCCGAGCCGGCCAAAACCGGATGCCGCGAAGAGGAATTGCCGGAGTTGGCCCGCCGGGTGTTAGAGTTCCCGCACCTGCAGCTCCGGGGTTTGATGACCATGCCGCCCTTCACCGAGGACCCGGAAGGGGCCCGGCCATACTATCGCCGGCTGCGCGAATGGGCCGGGCGGCTGGGGCTTCCCCAGCTTTCCATGGGCATGACCCACGACTTCGAGGTGGCCATCGAAGAGGGCGCCACCCTGGTGCGGATCGGTACGGCCATCTTCGGCGAAAGACGTTAGAATACTTTCTTGAACCACTAAGACAGGAAGACACCAAGGTCCACAACGTTGCGGGTAAAAATCAAGGTGCATGCGCGCGCGCGGCGCTCGCGCCTGGCCGGGCAGGTCGGCGGGGAGTGGAAGCTGGAAGTCGCCGCTCCGCCGGTGGAGGGCAAAGCGAACCGCGCCGTGGTTGAGTTTTTTGCCGGGTCGCTGGGCGTGCCACGTTCGGCGGTCCGGATCGTGGCCGGCGAGCGCTCACCGCACAAGCTCATCGAGATCGACGGCGTTACCGAAGAGAAGTTCCACCAATTCCTGGAGACGGAGATGGAACGGTAAAAGCTATCAGCTCTCAGCTATCAGCTTGGGCGGCGAAAAGCTGAAAGCTGATAGCTGACAGCTTTAATGTTCCAAAGTTAACCTTGCTTTACATCATCGTTCTGGCAATCATCGTGGCCACGCTGCTGGGCGTGAGCCTGGCGCGCCTGCGGACGGTGAAAACGCATGCGGACTTCACCGTGGCGGGGCGGCGGCTGGCCTGGCCGGTGCTGGTCTTCACCCTGCTGTCGTCGTGGATTGGGGCGGGCAGCCTCTTCGCCGGCGGTGAGTTCGCCTTCCACCACGGCTTCGCGGCGCTGTGGATGCCGGCGGGCGGCTGGGCCGGGCTGGCCGTGATCGCGCTGATTGCCGGGCGCGCCCGCCGCTTCGCGCAGTTCACGGTTCCCGAACTTATCGAGGCGCGCTTCAACACCGCGGCGCGCGTGCTGGCCACCATCGCCATCCTGCTGGCCTACACGGCCATCACCAGCTACCAGTTCCGCGGCGGCGGCGACGTCCTGCACCTGATTTTCCCCGAGTTGCCGGCCGACCGGGGCATGTACATCATTGCCGCCTTCGTCATTCTGTTTACCGCGCTGGCCGGCATGTCGTCGGTGGCCTACCTGGACCTGGTGATCGGCCTGCTGGTGAGCGTTACGGCCATCGTGGCCGTGCCCATCCTGTTCGGGCGCGTGGGCGGCTGGAGCGGCCTGCAGGCCGCGCTGCCGCCCAGCCATTTTCAGCCCCTGGGCGACGTGACGCCCTGGTACGCCTTCGGCAAGTTCCTGCCCACCATGCTGCTGCTGCTCGGCAACCAGAGCATGTACCAGAAGTTTTTCTCCGCGCGCAGCGAGGGTGACGCCAAGCGGGCCGTGGCCGGCTGGATCATCGGGACGGTGATCCTGGAGACCGTCATCGTGACCATTGCCGTGGCCGGCAGCGCGTTGTTCCGCGACGTGCGGCCCCACGACATCGTGCCGGTGACCGCGCGGCTGGGCCTTCCCCCGCTGCTGGGGGCGTTCCTGCTGGGCGGCATTTTTGCCAAGGTGATCTCGACCGCCAACAACTACCTGTTTTCACCGGCCACCAACGTGGTGCACGACATCTACCACCGCTTCATCAATCCGCAGGCCGGCGACCGGCGGCTGATCTGGACGGCGCGTTTCGTGATCATCGCCCTGGGCGTTTTTGCGCTGGCGCTGCAAAGCTTCCTGCCGTCGATTCTGTCCATGGCCATGTATGCCTACACGGTGTACGGGGCGGGCATCACGCCGGTGGTGCTGGCGGTGTTTTTCTGGAAGCGCGCCAACGGCCCCGGCGCCGTTGCTTCCATCGCCGCCGGAACGTGTATCACCCTGGCCTGGAACGTGCTGGGCATCCTTTCGGCCCGGCAGGTGCTTTCCGGCGCGCTGGCGGATCTCGGGGCGCGGGCCTCCAACGTCGATGCCGTGTTCCCGGCGCTGGTTGGTTCGCTGCTGTGCCTGGTGGTGGTCAGCCTGGCCACCGCGCCGCCGCGCCGGCAGGAAGTGTAAAGTCAGCGTCAGCTTTAGACCTTGGACCTTGGACTTTGGACTTTAAGCATGATTGATCTGTCGGAAATTAAACAGGCGCTGGCCGCCCGCGGCCTCGACGGCTGGCTCTTCTACGACCACCATCACCGCGACCCGATCGCCTACCGCGTGCTGGGGCTGGCTCCCAATGCCATGGCTACCCGGCGCTGGTTCTATCTGCTGCCCGCGGAAGGAGAGCCGGTGAAGCTGGTGCACCGCATCGAGCAGGCGCAGCTCGATTCCTTGCCGGGGCGCAAGCTGCTGTACTCGTCGTGGCAGGAGCTCGGCAGCGCGCTGGAAGAAATGCTGCGCGGCCGGCGCCGCCTGGCCATGCAGTATTCGCCCAACAACCTGATTCCCTACATCGGCCTGGTGGATGCCGGCACCGTCGAGATGGTGCGGAGTCTGGGCGCCGAGGTGGTCTCCTCGGCCGACCTGGTGCAGGCCTTTGAAGCGCGCTGGCCGCCCGAGGCGCTGGCCTCGCACCTGGAAGCCGGGCGGGCAATCGACGAAATTATCGGCCTGACCTTTGCCGAAATCGGCCGGCGCGCCCCGACCGACGAATTCACCATGCAGCAATTCATCCTGGAGAAGTTCGACGCCGCCGGGCTGATCACCGAGGAGTTGCCCATCGTGGCCGTGAACCAGAACAGCGGCAACCCGCACTACGGGCCTCGGCCGGGGGCCTCCGCGCCGATTCGGCAGGGAGATTTTGTTCTTCTGGACGTGTGGGCGCGCAAGAACCGGCCGGGCACTGTGTATTATGATGTAACGTGGGTTGGTTTTCTCGGCCAGGCGCCGCCCGGCAGGCTCCAGGAGATATTCGAGATGGTGCGCGAGGCGCGCGACGCGGGGGTGCGTTTTGTGGGCGAGGCGGTGCGCGGCTGCCGGCCGCTGCACGGCTGGGAGGTGGATGACGCCGTTCGCGGCTTCATCCGCGCCGGCGGCTACGGCGATTTCTTCCCCCACCGCACCGGACATTCGATCGGCCAAGCGGTCCATGGCAACGGCGCCAACATGGACAACCTGGAAACCAGGGACGATCGCGAGATTATTCCCGGCACCTGCTTCTCGATCGAGCCGGGCATTTACCTGCCGGAGTTCGGCGTCCGCAGCGAAGTCAACGTGTACGTGGACGAACGCGAGGCGCGGGTCACCGGAGCCATTCAACGGGAGATCGTGCGGATCGGGTAAAAGGGCTGTAGGCCGTGGGCTGTGGGCTGTAGGCAGCGCGTCATGACTCATAGAACCCGTGCTGCAAGCTGCACGGTTCGGTAAGCGCTGGTCGATCCACAGCCTACGGCCCACAGCCTACAGCCCACAGCCTATTATGGCGAAGAGAACGGAATTATTGGAAGCGGGACGAACGACGAATTTCATGCCCTACCTGATGGCGGCGGCGGCCTGGGTGGTGCCCGGCGCCGGCCATTTCTGGCAGCGGCGCTGGGGCCGCGGCGCCCTGCTGGCGCTTTCCGTGGTCGCCATGTTCGTGCTGGGCCTGATCGCCCGCGGCAAGATTTATCCATGCAACCCCGCCGACATTGTGGACCTGGCCGGGTGGTTGGCCGACCTGGGCGCCGGCGGCCTTTACCTGGCCGCCAAGTTCCTGGGGTACGAGGTGCCGGAACCCTCGTCGGCTTCCGCCGATTACGCCACCAAGTTCCTGCTGACCGCCGGCCTGCTCAACATGCTCGTCATCATGGATGCGTTCGATCTTGGGGTCGGGAGGAAGAAGTAATGCTCGCTGAGAAGTAGGGAAGCCGCGGATTCCGCTTCCCGGGGACTTTCTGCAACGTTATGCTGCAATTCAATCATCTCGAGGCGGCTGCCATCTTCGCTTTCTTCACCTCGATTGTCTTCGCCATCATCACCAAGGACACTGTGCGCGACCGCCTGGTCTACTTCGGCTGGTGTTTTGCCGCCTTCCTCGGCGTGGTCGTCGGCCTGGGCTGGCTGATGAAGCTGGCACACGGCTGAGCAGGTGCCAGGTGTCAGGGAGCCAGCACCTAAAACCTAACGGCTATCCCGGACTTCCCGCCATGCGGGCGTTCGCACGGCGGCTCCGCCGCTCTGCTGTGCGGAATGGGTTCGAAGCTGTGAAAAAATTCAAAAAAAGACTTGACTAGCGATATAGCTAGTTGATACAATGCTGCCCGTTGGAGGGTCAGCAGATGGGTTATCTCTCCCGAGTGCAGGTGATCCAGCGAGGAAACGGCAACCGGCAGTTCTACCTGATCTG
>JAPKYU010000494.1 GCA_026394175.1 Acidobacteriota bacterium
CCGCAACGGCTACATCGGAGTGCTGGCCGGCCACGCCCCGCTGTTGTCGGAGATGGAGGCCGGCCAGGTGAGCTACCGCGGGGGCGGCCAGACGAAACACATCGCCGTCAGCGCCGGGTTCGTCGAAGTGCTGCCCGGCCAGACGCGGGTGCTGGCGGAAACCGCGGAGCCGGCCGAAGAGATCGACGTGGCGCGGGCGCAGGCGGCCCGCGACCGCGCCGAACAGCGCCTGCGCCACCCCTCCCCCGACATCGACCTGGACCGCGCCCGGGCGGCGCTGGCCCGCTCCCTGGCCCGCCTCCAGGCCGCCTCCAAAGCCTCCCAGTAACAACCCGGGCGAATTCACCACTGATGAACACGGATAAACCCGCCGCCGCGCAGCCCGGCAGTTTCGTAGGAGCGGCGTTGCTCCGCTGCTATAATGGCTGGAGAATGGGACAGGGTCCGCGTACCTTCTACATCGAAACCTTCGGCTGCCAGATGAATGTCCACGACTCGGAAAAGGTCGCGGGCACGCTCATCGCCCGCGGCTACCGGCAGGTGGACAATCCACGCGAAGCGGACCTGGTGCTGTACAACACCTGCTCGGTCCGGGACAAGGCCGAGCAAAAGGTGTTTTCCCGCCTGTCGCAATTCAAGCGCGCCAACGGCCACGGCAAGGTGTTTGGCGTGCTCGGTTGCGTGGCCCAGCAGGAAGGGGCCGCGATTTTCGAGAAAGCGCCGCACGTCAGCCTGGTGGTTGGATCAGCCAGCTACCGCAGGCTGCCCGAATTGCTGGAACAGGCGGAGGCCGGCCGGCAGCGGGTGACCGGGCTGGAATTGGACACCGACGAGACGTTCGAGACCGAGTTCGCCCGGCGTGACAGCCCGCACCGCGCCTTCCTGACCATCATGGAAGGCTGCGACAATCATTGCGCCTATTGCGTGGTGCCCTTCACGCGCGGCCGGGAGCGGAGCCGGACGAGCGCCCACATCCTGCGCGAGGCGGCCGAGTTGCGCGATGCCGGCTATACCGAAATCCAGTTGCTCGGCCAGAACGTGAACTCCTACCGCGACCCCTCGCCGGCGCGGATGAATTTCCCCGAGCTGCTTTCGGCGGTCGCCGAAGTGCCGGGAATCCGCCGGGTGCGGTTCATGACTTCCCACCCGCGGGATTTCACGCGCCAGATCGTAGCCGCCATCGACAGCCACGCGTCACTGTGCGACCACGTGCACCTGCCGGTGCAGTCCGGCTCGGACCGCGTGCTGGCGCGCATGCAGCGCGAGTACACGCGGGCCGAATACCTGGAACGGATCGCCTGGCTGCGCTCGGCGCGGCGCCGGGTCAGCATCACCACGGACCTGATCGTCGGGTTCCCCGGGGAGACGGAAGCGGATTTTGCCGAGACGCTGTCGCTGCTCGACGCGGTGCGCTACGATTCGGCTTTCTCGTTCAAGTACTCGCCGCGTCCCAACACTCCGGCCCTGGCGCTGGGCGAGGCGGTGCCGGAGTCGGAGAAGGGCCGCCGCCTGGCCGTCCTCCAGGAGAAGCAGCGGGAAATTCAGCTTGCGCGGAATCAGGAACTGGTCGGCTCCGAGCAGGAAGTGCTGGTGGAAGGCCGCCGGGAGGCCCTCGGCCAATGGATCGGCCGGACCTCCCAGAACAGGGTGCTGAACTTCACCGTGCCGGAAGGAATGCCCGACACCATCCGGCCGGGGTGCTACGCGGCGGTGAAGGTTACCCGGGCGGGTCCCAACAGCCTGGTGGGCGAATTGTCATGGCGCGGAACTGAGGTATAGTGAGAAGGAGGGTTGCCGGACAGGTGACAGATGATGGAAATCGAGATGAAAATCCGCGGTCTGATGATGGATCCGGTCACCAACATGCCGATCGTCATCCTCAAGGACGTCAACGGCAACGCCATCCTGCCCATTTGGGTGGGCATCTATGAGGCCAACGCCATCGCCCTGGAAATCGAGAAGGTCTCCACGCCCCGGCCCATGACTCACGACCTGCTCAAGAACGTGCTGGTGGGCCTCAACGCCTCGGTGAAGAAAGTAGTGGTGAACGAGCTTCGCGACGACACTTTCTTCGCCCTGATCTGGGTGGAACAGGACGGGCAGGTGATTTCCATCGACTCCCGGCCCAGCGACGCGCTGGCGCTGGCCCTGCGGCTGGATTGCCCGATTTTCGTCGAGGAAGAGGTGCTCAAGAACTCGAAACTATCCGCCGCCTCCGAGAAAGTCACCAACGAAGAACTGCGCAAGTGGCTGGAGAACCTCAGCGACGAGGACCTCGGCCGCTACAAAATGTAACCCGCCAAATCCAGGTTAGCCGATCAATCCCGGCGCTTCAGGGTGGGCCGCTTGTCCCCGCTATCGGAACTCTGATCGCCGCTCTTGTCGCCTTCCGTCTTGCTCTTGTCGTCCACCGGGGTGCTGTCGGCGCGGGTGGTCTTGCGCAGGGTGGGCCGGTCGCCCCGGCGGTCCTCGGGCTTGCGGCGGTTGTGCATGGCCTGCAGGCGGCCCTTCACCGTATCGAATTCCGAGGTGGTGACAATGTAGTCGGCGCGAGTGGGCAGGATCTCCGCGATCTCTTTCTGCGAGGCCTCGATGCGGTCCGGGGTCTGCGGGTGCGAGGAGAACATCTTGGAGAGCGTGCCGGGGCGCCGTTTTTCCTTGGCCTGGATCTTCTCGAAGAAGGTGACGAAGGCCTGCGGGTCGTAGCCGGTCTTGTAGAGATACTGCAGGCCGAGGCGGTCGGCCTCGCGCTCGAAGTTCCGCGAGAACTTCATGAAGCCCGCGGGAATGGCGAAGCCGGCAGCATTGCGGACACCATAGCCGATGCCGCCGCCCAGGAAAATCAGGGGAATGGTCGCCAGGTTCGCAATCTCACCCCGGGTGGCCTGCCGCGTGCCGTGGCGGGCGGCCACATGGGCGATCTCGTGCGCCATCACGCCGGCCAGCTCCGCTTCCTCGTCGGCCTCCAGGAGCACGCCGGTATTGAGGAAGAAGAAGCCGCCGGGCAGCGCGAACGCGTTTACGTCATCGGAGTCGATCACCTTAATGGTGAAGGGCACCTTGGCGTCGGAGTTGCGCACCAGGTTCTGCCCAATGCGGTTGACGTACTCGCTGATGACCGGGTCATCGACCAGCTTCGACTGCGCTTCCACCTGCTGGGCCAGGGCCTTGCCGATGGCGATTTCCTTTTCCAGCGAATACCAGTTGAGCCCCTTGCCCACCTTGTCGCGGTTGCCGATGTCTTCGATGTTCTTCTCTTTCTCTTCCTGCGATTTCTGCTTCTTGTCGCCAGCCAGGGCGGCCAGGGGCAGGGCCAGGGTCCAAATCAACAGAAAAGACAACCACTTGCGTTTCATACGGCGACACTCCTGCATAGCGTGGCCCTATTATACACCGCTCACCAAACTGGGCCTCCAATTCATTAAACGCTGGATTCGGCCGCCAGGTTGCAGGATTCTTTGCCTTGGGGCGCGGGGGCCTGCCACCCCCCCGGCGGGCCGGGACAGGCCGCCGCACTTCAAGGCAGGTTCCATTCCCGGCCAGTTGTAGTACAGTTATCAGGTCAACCACGACGCGAGAGGCCGGCATGCCCGTCAAGAAAATCCTGCTCGGACAGGTTTGGAAGAAAAACGACACCGGTGACAACTACCTGGTCACCAAGCTGTATGCGGATCTCTTTTCAACTTTTGCCATGCTGCGCCGCGTCAACGGCGAGGACGTGTTGCGGATCAAGGTAGAGAAGCTCGCCGATGGCGCGGATCTGAAAGGCTTCACCTATACCCAGGAAAGCGCCGATTTCTGAAGTGCGGAGTGCGGAACGCGGAGTGCGGAATTCCGAACTCCGGATTTGATGCCAAGGGCTGAATTCCGCATTCCGCACTCCGCATTCCGCATTCAAAAATGATTGCTGCCATTCTGGAGTTTCTCAGCGCCTTCATTATCCGCGTGATCTCGGCCGGCGGCTATCCGGGCATCGTGCTGCTGATGGCCATCGAGAGCGCCTGTATCCCGCTGCCCTCGGAAATCATCATGCCCTTTTCCGGCTACCTGGTTTACACCGGGCGGTTCAGCTTGTGGTGGGCGGGGGTGGCGGGCGCGCTGGGGTGCAACGTGGGCTCCATCGTGGCCTACTGGGTCGGCTACCACGGCGGGCGCCCGCTGGTGGAGCGCTATGGCCGCTACCTGCTGATCTCGCGGCACGACCTGGAGCTGGCCGACCGCTGGTTCGCCCGCTACGGCCAGGCCACGGTATTCTTCAGCCGCCTGCTGCCGGTCATCCGCACCTTCATCGCCCTGCCGGCCGGTGTGATGCGCATGGAGTTCTGGAGGTTCAACCTCTACACCTTTCTGGGCTCGCTGCCCTGGTGCCTGGCCCTGGCTTATGCCGGGATGAAGCTGGGCGCGCATTGGGACGGCCTGCGCGGATATTTCCACAAGTTCGATTTCGTCATTGGCGCCCTGCTGCTGGCCGGCGCCGCCTGGTTCCTGTGGACGCACCTGCGCCACCGCGTCGGTAACGCCCCGGACAGCTCACCACGAATGAACACGGATAAACGCGGATAGACAATAAGGTGACGCCGATGAAGTCGAGAGGATCTGCGTTCATCTGCGTTTATCTGCGTCCCATTCCGTCTCCTTCACCCGCGTCTATTGCACCGTGATCCCGGCGAAGCTCGAGCTGCTCACCCCGCCGATTCGCCAAACGATCACGTACTGGCCCGGCTTCAAGCCGGACGGCACCACGGCGTTGACCTGGTAGACGCCGGCCAGGCCGGGGGTCAGCCCGGAGAACGCTACCTGGGCCCTGGCGTTGCCGATCAAGACCTCGGGCTGGGACAGGGTTTGTGCGGGCGGCGAAAAAGGCGCAGGCTGACCCGCGGCCACGAACGGAATGGCCGGCCCCAAGCCCATCCCATAGATCGAGAGCGTCTCCCCCGCTTTGGCCGGGTGCGCGGAATCGGCCGGCACGTTGGTGTTGCCGTGGAACGCGGCCGCCACGCTGGTGATGCCCGACGGCAGCACGAAGATCGCCGGCGAATACGTTTGCACGCTGGCGGCAATGGCCGGGCCCAGCGTTCCGTCGGCAAAGCGAAGCTGGAAGGCGGCCGGCCCTTCCATGGTCTCGGGCGGAAGCTGAGCGTTCACCTGCCAGGGTGTCACGGCGAGCAGCGGCGCCGGCGTGCCGGCGACCAGCAACGACACGCCGCCCAGCGTGGTCGGCAGCGGGAAGCTGGAGGCCAGCAGCAGGCCCTCCGGCGCCAGATTCAGCCCGTAGGCGCTGATCAGGGAACCGGGCGAGGGTTGTGCGCCGGCGACGGCCGCCACCACGCCGTTGGGGTTCAAGGCCCGCGGCGCATACACCGCCAGCAGGCCCGTACCATCGGTCTTCACCGCGTAGATTGCGCCGCCGCTGCCATTGGGCGGCCCCACGGTGAACACCACCCGCGAGCCGTCGTCACTGATCACCGGGTCCTGCGCCTCCGAGGAGGTGAAAATCGCCAGCGGCCTGGTGTCGCTTCCATCGCTGCGCGCCAAAAAAACCCGCCCGCCGTTCAGGAACGCCACCAGCGAGCCGTTGCCGGAGACGGAAGGCGAACGGCCGCCCGGCTGCGGGCAGTTCAAAGCCAGGCACACCACGTTGAACGTCAGCGGGCGCAGCCCGGAGCCGTCGCTGCGCACCACGTAGATATGGGTTTTGTCGCCCGCCTTGCCCGTATCCGGGTCGCGGTTGCTTTCCAGCGCGATCATCGTCCCGTCGGCGCTGATGGTGGCGTTCATGGTGTAGAGCGAGGCGTCGTTGCCGAACTTGGTCACCGCGCGAATGTTGCTGCCGTCCAGGTTCATGACGTAGACGTCGGTGGCGGAGGCGGCGAAGGTCGGCCCGAACGGC
>JAPKYU010000231.1 GCA_026394175.1 Acidobacteriota bacterium
TGATCAGTTGTTCCTTTGCACTCATGTGCGTCCGAGCCGCAGATTTCGCAGATTGCACAGATTTCCTTCAATCCGTGTAATCTGCGGAATCTGCGGCTAAGGGCCCGCCGTTGCTCGCCGCCGTAAAAGCAGCTCGGCGGCGGCGCGGGCCACGATCCATTCCTCGTTGGCCGGGATCACCCAGACCTGGACGCGCGAATCCGCGGAGGAGATCCGGGCTTCGCCGGCCGCCTCCGCCTGCCGCGCATCCAGGCGAATTCCGAATTCTTCCAGGCCGTTGCAGACCGCGGCGCGGATGGCGCCGCCGCGCTCGCCGATGCCGCCGGAAAACGTCAGGATGTCCAGGCCGCCCAACTCCAGCATGAACGCGCCGATGTAATGGCGGATGGAATAAACGAACATGTCCAGGGCCAGCGTGGCGCGGTGGTTGCCGGCCGCCGACGCCTCGATCAGGTCGCGCACGTCGCCGCTGGTCCCGCTGACGCCCGCCAGCCCGGACTCTTTGGCCAGCACGCGGGCCATCTGGTCGGGCCCCAGTCCCTTCTCCTTCATCATGTACAGGACGGCGAAGACGTCGATGTCGCCGGCGCGATTGGTCTGCGGCAGGCCGGACTGCGGCGACATGCCGAAGCTGATGTCGATGGCCACGCCGTCGCGGATGGCGGCGATGCTCGAGCTTCCGCCCAGGTGGCAGGAAATGTGGCGCAAAGTAGGTCGCCGCGGCGACCCTTCAGCCTGTGCTGCTCCTGCACAGCGTAAACGCTGTGCCACTTCCGCGGCCCAGCGGTGGCTGGCGCCGTGGAAGCCGTAGCGCCGCACCAGGTGCTGCTCGCGCCATTCGTAGGGACAGGCGTAGGTGTAGGCCTGCTCGGGGACCCGGCCGAAAAACGCGGTTTCGAACAGCGCCACGGCCGGCACCGACGGCACGGTTTCGCGCAACGCGCGCATGGCGGCGATATAGGGCGGGTTGTGCGCTGGCGCCAGGAAGACGTAATCCTCCATGGCCCGCAGCACCGCCTGGTCCACCACCTGCGCGCCCGTCACCTGGCGGGCATGCACGGCCTTGAACCCTACGGCGGCCAGCTCATCCAGCGACTCGAGCGGCTTGCCCTGGCCCACCAGCCCCGCGATGCAAGCCTCGATGGCCGAAGCATAGTCGGGGCAGGGACCGCCCTGGCCGATCCGTTCGGTGCGGCCCTCGGCCAGCGCCGCGCACGTCTGCATGTCGAACAGCTTGTACTTGAACGACGTGCTGCCGATGTTGGCCACCAGGATCTTCATGGCAACTCAGAAGTGACAAGTGATAAGTGACAAGTGACAAGTGGCCGCTCTTGCTCGTCACTTGTCACTTGTCACTCGTCACTTCACAAGAGCGACTTCTTTCGTCAAATGCAGCCCGCAGGCGTTGGCTTCGTCGGTGTCCATGTGGGCTTCCAGGCGGAACTTGGGATCGACGCGCACCAGCACCTTGTCGAAGGTCATGGCCGCGGCGCCGCCCACGCGCAGCCTCATGATGTCGCCGTGCTTGACGCCGTAATACTCGGAGTCGGCGGGGCTCATGTGGACGTGCATGGCCGCCCGGATGATCCCTTCTTCCATCTCCAGCATTCCGGCGGGGCCCATGACGTATCCGCCGGGCGTTCCCTGGATGTCGCCCGACAAGCGGATGGGGATATCGTCGATGCCCAGGGTGATGGCGTCGGTGAAGGCCAGCTCGACCTGGGTCCGGTTGCGGAGCGGCCCCAGGATGCGCAGGTTGGAGATCAGGCGGCGGCGCGGGCCCACCAGCGTCACGGTCTGCTCGGCCGCGAACTGCCCTTCCTGGTATAGCGCGCGCATGGGGGTCAGCTTGGCGCCCGCCCCGAACAGCTTCTCGAAGTCCGGCTGGCTGAGGTGCATATGCCGCGCCGACGCGTTCACCACCAGCGGCGAGGGCTGCCCGTCGCCGCGGGCGCGCGCCTGCTTCCCGAGCCGCTCGGTCACCAGCTCGCGGACAATACGCTCGACGGCTGCTCGATCCAGGCTGCCGGTCACAACACACTCCCCTACGCAAGAGCGGGATAGCCCCTCATCCTAATACAGCAGTTGGCTGGGAAGACAGGGAAAATCGGCGCGTTCAGACCTGAGACCTGAGACTTCAGTCCTGGGACTGTCTACCCCAGTTTAAAAAGCTCGGATGGCAAAAACGAGAAACCGGGCAGCACCGGATCGCCCGGCACGGGCTCGTTTCCGGCATACAGGTGGGCGCCGCCGGAGGGAAGGTACGCGGTGACCGTCTTGCTCCTGGAATCAACGATCCAGACCAGCCGCGCGCCCGCCTCCAGATATTCGCGCACCTTCTGCTGAATTTCCGCGGCTCGGTCGTCGGGCGAAAGAATTTCCACAGCGAGATCGGGGGCGCCTTCAAAAAACTTCTCCGAGCCGGGTGTCACGCGTGGGGCCGAGATGAATGCAATATCGGGCGCCCGGACAACGTCGGGGTGGCGCGACAGAATACAGCCGAGTTCCGGGCCGGAGACGCCCAGTCGGTTAGCTTCAACGAAGGTGGAAATCCAGCCCTGCAGGCGCCCCGTGACGCGAAAGTGCTCCAGGCCGATCGGTGTCATTTCTACCAGCTCCCCGCGGACCAATTCGAAGCGGCGGCTATTGCCCATCGCCAACAGTTGTTCGGCCGTGATTAAGGTTTGTGTCTCCGCCATAGCCGCAGTATAACACCGCTGGCTGGTGCGGAATGCGGAGTGCCGAGTGGGGAGTATTCCGCACTCCGCACTCCGCACTTGGATCAGGCGCGCGCGCCGATGGCCGTTTTGCTGCGCAGGAACTGGATGGCTTCGCGGGCGTAGACCTCGGCGCTGGGGGCGACGGGGCGCCACATGGCGGTGGCCGCGGCGATCTGCGGGATGGTTTGCGCGAAGGACTCGACCACCATCCAGCCGTCGTAGCCGGTCTCCTGCAGGGCCGCGAACATGCCGTCCCAATCGACGTGGCCGGTGCCCGGGATGCCGCGGTCGTTTTCCGAGACGTGGACGTGCATCACGCGCGGCCCGCACCGGCGGATGGTCGCCGCCAGGTTTTTTTCCTCGATGTTGGCATGGAAGGTATCGAGCTGCACGCCCAGGCTGTCGCTGCCGATCTCGCCAATGAGCTGGCAGGTGTCGGCGGCGGTGTTGAGGAAGTAGGTCTCGAAGCGGTTGAGGGGCTCGATGGCCACGCGCACGCCGTGGTCGGCGGCGATGCGGGCCAGCTCGCCGAGGTTGTTGACGGCGCGCCGCCACTCCTCGGCCGTGCGCGGGCGCCCGGCCAGCCGTCCCACCGGCGCATACACAGGCCCGCACAGCAGCGATGCTCCCAGTTGCCGCGCCGCCTGGATGCAGGCCCGCAGGTGCTCGATGGCCGCGTGCTGTTCATGCTCGCTTTCCCCGATCAGGTTCGCGTTCTGCGGCAGCGAAGTGACGGTGGTCAGCTCCAGGCCGCATTGCTTCAGTTCCCCGGCGGCCCAGGCCACGTCCAGGGCGGCGGGCGCGAACAGTGGCACTTCCACGCCCTCGTAGCCCCACGACCGGATGTCGCGCAGCAGCTCGCTGTGGCGCGGCTCAAGATGCGTGGTCCACAGCAGCAGGTTCATTCCCAGCTTCATATGGCAGCGGCTCCGCCGAGAGCATAACGCAATTAAAACCACAAAGCCACCAAGGCACGAAGGTTCACGAAGACCCGGGCCTTGGCGTCTTTGTGTCTTTGCGTTTTGAACTTGATCTGCTTCTGGGTATAATGCGGCAGGGTCGAGTTTGAATCATGGAAAGCACTTTTGGTTTGGAGGGGGAAGATGCGGAAGCTGTCTGCTTTTGTGTTTGTTGCGTTGTTGTTGTGTGCCGGCCTGGGCTGGGCACAGGGGACAACATCGCGCATCGTTGGAACGGTGACCGACCAGAGCGGGGCCGTGATTCCGGCCGCCAGAGTGGCGCTGACAAATGAAGCCACCGGCGTTTCGTTCAATGTCACGACCACGCAGGCGGGAACCTACGTTTTCGAGGCGATACAGGTCGGCATGTACAGCATCGTCATCGAGGCACAAGGGTTCAAGAGATTCGTATCGACCGGCAACAGGCTGACGATCGGCGAGCCGACTACAATCAACGCCACGCTGCAAGTCGGCGCGGCGGCGGAAACCATCGAGGTGACCGGCGCCGCCGAGGTGGTGCAGACCAGCACCTCGGGCAATTTCGGCTCGCTGGTCGAGCAGCGCGTGCTTCAAGACTTGCCCATCCTCGGCACGCGCGGCCGCAACCCGCTCGATCTCGTTTATACGCAACCGGGCGTGGTGCTAACCGACGGCAACATGGCGGGCGGCGGCATCTACGTGCACGGCGCGCGCGACCGCTCGTGGAACTATACGCTGGACGGCGTTGACAATAACGAATCCAGCTATGGCGGTTCGAACACCGCCCCAGCCCGAACCAACCCCGACTCGCTGGCCGAGTTCCAGTTGATTACGGGCAACGGCACCGCCGAATACGGGCGCAACAGCGGCGGCCAGGTGGCCATGGTCACCCGCTCGGGCAGCAATACGCTCCACGGCACCGCGTTCTTCTTCTACCGCACGCCGCGCTTCAACGCCAACGAATGGGAGAACAACACCAACAAGGTCGGCAAGCGGCAGTACGTGCAGCAGATTCCCGGCTTCAGCCTGGGCGGACCGATCCGCAAGGACAAAACGTTCTACTTCGTCAATATGCAGTTTCTGAGGACGCACGAGACGGGCACGTTTACCAGCAGCGTTTACACGGCGTCGGCGCGCAAGGGCCTGTTCCGCTACGTGACAGGCGGGCGCAATCAGCCCTCCGGCGTGTCCGGAGCTTCGGTGGATCCGTCAGGCAACCCACTGGCGGGCCTCAATATCGGCGCTTACGACGTTGTTGCCAACGACCCGCAGCGGCTCGGGCAGGACAAAACGGTGATGAATCAAGTCAACATGATGCCGTTGCCGAACAACTTCACCGTCGGGGACGGGCTGAATACCGCGGGCTTCACGTATGTCGCGCCACAGTTCGAGCGGCAGCGCGATTACACGTTCAAGATCGATCATGTTTTGACCTCGCACCAGACAGTGTTCGCGCGCGTCTACCTCGGCGAACAGGACACCAACTGCGACCAGGTGAACGGCGGCCAGCCGGCGTATCCGGGCGGGCCGTGCATGGTCAACACTACGCGCAGCCCCAGAAACCTGGCGTTCAACTGGCGCTGGAATCCGACGGCCCGCACCACCAACGAATTGGTGTTGGGCCAGCAGCACTACGTGTACAACTTCGTGACGCCGACCGCCGACTCATCCATACCGGACATCACCTGGTCTTCGCAGGTCACGCTGCCGGTGCCAACGGGTATCGGCAACCTGCGTACCATTACCACCTACCAGGCGGTGGATAACTTCAGCTACGTGTACGGCTCGCACAACTTCAAGATGGGTACGAACCTCCGCCTGGTTCGCCATCAGGACGAGCGCGGTTCGGTCGGCGGTTGGAACGTGACGCCAATCGTGGACTTCGACCCCACTGTAAACACCGTCGATCCGGCGACGTTCAATTTCCCGAGCGCCACGGCCCTCAACCAGGCCTATGACCTGCCGCGCCTGCAGAACATGGTCAACTTCCATCTCGGGCGCGTGGGCAGCATCGGCCAGGGGTTTGTGGCCAACGGCAACTCGTGGGCGGCGGCGGGCACAACCTACAAGTTCGACGCGCGCTATCCGGAGCTCGATTTCTACTGGCAGGACAACTGGAAGGTTCGCAAGAATCTGACCATTGATTACGGCTTGCGGTGGGAGATGAGGCTGTCGCCCAGCGATACGAACGACACCATCAAGCATCCGAGCCAGGCCGTTACCATTGGCACGGCGCCCAGCACCTCGCTGACCTGGCAAAGCGGCTCCTTGTACAACAGCGACCGCAACAACTTCGGGCCGTCGCTCGGTATGGCCTGGGATCCAATGGGGAAGGGCAAGATGTCGATCCGCGCCAACTATCGCCTGGCGTTCGACCGTATCAACACGTTCTTGCTGTCGTCGAAGATCTTCCAGAACCTGCCGGGCAGCACGTACGCCGTTACCAATACCTCTTTCGGCACGGGCGGCGGACGGCTTGCCAACCTGCCGAAGCTGGCGCCGCCGGCGGTGAGTCCCTCAAGCCTGTTGACGCCTCCCAACAACACCACGAGCTCCGTCTACGTGGTCGATCCGGCCTACCACACGCCGAAGACGCACATGTGGGCCCTCGGCTTTCAGTATGAAATCTTCAAGAACACCAAGCTGGAAGTGGATTACATCGGCCGGCACGCGCTGAACCTGCTTGGCGCGTACAATCTCAACAACTTCGACATCTTCAACAACGGTTTCCTGGATGCCTTCAAGAT
This sequence comes from Acidobacteriota bacterium, assembly GCA_026394175.1. Taxonomy (GTDB): domain Bacteria; phylum Acidobacteriota; class Terriglobia; order JAJPHL01; family JAPKYU01; genus JAPKYU01. Next base: position 6,406 of record JAPKYU010000231.1, read on the forward strand.
TGTCCAGGGCGGCGGGCAGAGCTCCCTGATGAACCAGTTGATGGGTGTGGACTCGCGCATCAGGACCGGCGAAACCGGTTCGGAGCTGATTCGCCGCCTTTACGCCAGCAACCTCACCACCAACGCCGTCGGCGCCCTGGCGAAGAGTGTCGGCACACGGTTCCAGAGCGGCAAGAGCTTGAACGAACTGGCCGGGCTGGGGCCGTACTTCTTCGTGCCCTATCCGCAGTTCATGGGCGCCATGTTCGTGATCGACTCGAACGACTACTCCCACTACAACGGCCTGGAAATCAGGCTGGAGCGGGCCTTCAAGAACGGCCTTGCCTTCCAGTTCGCGTACACGCTGGCGAAGTCGATGGACACCCGGTCGTTCGACCCGACCTCTACGGTGGTCAGCACCGGAACGGCGCAGTCGGCCAGCAACACGCCCTTCGACCTGCGCAACCGCTACCTCAACTACGCGCGGTCCGACTTCGACCGCCGGCACGTGGTTCAGGGCCGCTGGAATTGGGAACTGCCCTTTGGCAAGGGGAAAGCGTTTGGCAGGAGCCTTGGCGGCGGCGTCGATCGCATTATCGGCGGGTGGCAGGTGTCCGGCTTCCTGACCGTTCTCAGCCCACGGCCGTTCACGGTTTGGTCGGGCCAGTACACGATGTCGAGCGTGGTTACCAGCACCGCCAACTGCACCGGCTGCAAGTACGACATGGGATCCCCGTTCGACGATGCAGCCAGCGGCTACAAATGGTTCTTCAATCAGAGCCAGATCGCCATGTTCAGTAATCCGGCGCCGGGCTCGATGGGCAACCTGGGGCGCAATGCCTTCAATCAGCCCATGCGTCGGAGCATGGACATGTCCCTGATAAAGCGCATCCAGATCACCGAGCGGCACAGGCTCGAGTACCGCCTCGAGTCGACGAACTTCACCAACTCGGTTTCCTTCGCCTACCCGACCACGTCCATCGCCAGCAGCACCTTTGGCCGCATCAAGGACAGCACCGTCAGCGGATCGCGCAAGATCCAGATGGCGCTGAAGTACAACTTCTAGCGCGGGATTTCGCTTTCCCACCAAGGCGCCAAGACACCAAGTCTTGGCGCCTTCTGGGTCTTGGCGCGAGGCGGCTTATCCGCGAGAATCCGCGTAATCCGCGGATAAGAGCATCCGCGGATTACACGGATTTGCGCGGATTGACCCAGTCGGCGGTATTATGTGCGTATGCCAGGGGACGGGCGAATTCGCGAGGCAATTGAGGCGATTGTTGCGCGCCTGGTGGCCCACTACGCCCCGCAGAAAATCATCCTGTTCGGCTCCTATGCCCACGGCCAGCCGGACGAGGACAGCGACATCGACCTGCTGATCATTAAAGACACGCCTGAGCGCTTCGTCGACCGCATGACAACCGTGCGCCGCTTGACTCGGGGCACGCACGATTCGATTCCCTTCGACCCCTTGGTCTATACCCCCGCAGAAATCGAACACGGACAAAGAACGGGAGACCAATTCCTGGCTGAAATCCTGGAGAGGGGAGAAGTTTTGTATGGAGTTTGAGGACGCGGCCGATCCGATCAAGTGGCTGCGCATCGCTGAGAAGGACCTGATTCGCGTTGACCGTGCCCTGGACGACGATGACGCCGAGGCCGCAGGCTTCTGGCTTCAGCAGGCGGTCGAGAAACTCCTGAAGGGTTTCCTTCTTAGCAAGGGCTGGAAGCTGAAAAAGACGCACGACCTGGAATCGCTTGTCGTCGATGCTGTTGCCTACGACCGGGCACTCGATGAGTATCACGACGTTTGCGAGAAGATCACCAATTATTATGTGTTGCAGCGTTATCCACCTCCGCCCGGTGGCGATTTAACAGTTGCGGAGGTTCGGCAAGCGCTCGGAGATGTCCGGGGTTTGGTCGAAACGCTGAGAAGGCAAATAACCCGACAGCCGCGGTAGTCATTGAAACCCGTCAAGGCATAAGGACGCCGACGAAGCCTTCTTGGTGTCTTTGTGTCTTGGTGCTTTAATACACCTGCTATGCCGGAATACTTCCTTGGAATCGATGCGGGCACCCAATCGACAAAAACCTTGGCTGTGGATGCCGAGACCGGCGCCGTGGCCGCCTCGGCCACCGCCATTTACGGCCTGCTGCCCGATCTGCCGCCCGGCCACAAGGAGCAGCACCCGCAAACCTGGCTCGATGCCGCCGATAAAACGATCCGCGAAGTGGTGGCGAAGCTGCGCGGGCCGGTGCGCGGCATCGGCGTTTCCGGGCAGCAACACGGCTTCGTCCCGCTGGACGAGCGCGGCCAGGTGATCCGCCCGGCCAAGCTGTGGAACGACACCTCCACGGCGGCCGAGTGCGACCAGATCATGGCCGCCGTCGGCGGTCGTGATCGCTTCATTGCATTGACCGGCAACGCCCTGCCGCCGGGATTCACCGCCTCGAAGATCCTCTGGCTGAAGAAGCATGAGCCGGCAAACTTCGCGCGCCTGGCAACCGTGCTGCTTCCGCACGATTACCTGAACTTCTGGCTGACCGGCATCAAGCGCATGGAATACGGGGACGCCTCCGGGACGGCGCTGATGGACGTGCGGACGCGGGCCTGGTCGCGGCCGGTGCTCCAGGCCATCGACACGGCGCTGGAAAGTAAGTTGCCGCCGCTCGATCATTCGGCCATGCCGCACGGGCCGCTGCGCGCCGAGCTGGCGCGGCAGTGGGGCCTAGGCGACGGCGAAGTACTGGTCTCCAGCGGCGGCGGCGACAACATGATGGGCGCCATCGGCACCGGCAACGTGGCCTCCGGCGTGGTCACCGTGAGCCTGGGCACCAGCGGCACCATCTACGCCTGCTCGGACACCCCGGTGGTCGATCCGAAGGGCGAAGTGGCGGCCTTCTGCGACTCCACCGGGAAGTGGCTGCCGCTGGTCTGCACCATGAACGTCACGGTGGCCACCGAGATGGTGCGCGACTGCTTCGGCATGGACCACGGCGCGCTGGGCGAGGCGGCCGCCCGCGTCTCTGCCGGCAGCGACGGCCTGCTGCTGATCCCCTTCTTCGAGGGCGAGCGCACGCCCAATTGCCCGCAAGGCACCGGCGTCTTTTTCGGCGTGCGGCCGGCGGTGTTCGACGCGCCGCACCTGGCGCGCGCGGCCATGGAGGGCGTGACGCTGGGCCTGAACTACGGCCTGAACCGCATGCGCGAGCTGGGCCTGCGGCCGCGGGAAATCCGGGCCACCGGCGGCGGCGCCAAGAACGCGGTGTGGCGGCAGATCGTAGCCGATGTCTTCAATGCCCCGGTCGTCTGTCTGAACCAGGAGGAGGGTGCGGCTTACGGCGCTGCCTTGCAGGCCATGTGGTCCTGGGAGAACGCGCGCGGACCAGCGGCGGACATCCTCGAAATCACCCAGCGCTTCCTGCGCCCGGTGGAAGCCACGCGCGCCGTGCCGGCTGCCGAGCATGTCGCGCGTTATCAGCAGTTACAGGCGTTATTTAATCGCCTAGTTGAAGACTTGGCCAGCGCCTTCGCTCAGCACCGGGACAAGGTGCTGGTGGGGTAGCCGCGAATCGCACAGCGGAATGAAATCTGCGCGATCCGCGGCTTGCAGGTGGCAGGTTGCAGGTGGACCGAAAACTGAAAGCTGAAAGCTACTTGGCACTCCTCGGCACGTACACGCACACCGGCTCTTCGTCCAGGTAATCGCCGGTGGCCGCGTAGGCGCGGGCGCGGCACCCCTCGCAGATATTGCGGAATTCGCAGATTCCGCACTTGCCCTTCAGGTTGGCGGTGTCCCGCAGCAATTGGAAGACGGTGGATTGCTCCCACACTTCGCGGAAGCTCTGCGTGAGCAAGTCGCCGGCTTTGGCGGGCAGGTAGCCGCAGGGATAGACCTCGCCCTTGTGCGAGACGAAGCAGACGCCGGAACCGGCCAGGCAGCCGCGAGTCACCGCCGCCAGGTCAGCGTGGCGCGAAGGCATGCCGTGAGGGACCTCAGACCTGGGACCTGAGACCTGAGACTCCTTGCAGACCTCAGACCTGAGACCTGAGACCTCAGACTCGCCCCCGACCTTGGACCTTGGAGTCGCCGCGGCGACGACCTTGGACCTTTCCTCCACCTGCCGTTGTTTCCTCACGCGGAAGTAGTGGGGCGCGCAGGTGGCCTTCAGCTCCATGCGCCCTTCCTTCTCGCGGTCGTAGAACCAGTGCAGCAGTTGCTCGTATTGCTCGGGCGGCACCATCTGCTGTGCCGCGATCTCCACGCCGCAGCCCACCGGCACCAGCAGGAAAGTGTGCAGCGCGTCGGCCCCCACCCGCAGCGCCATCTCGTAAATGGCCGGAAGCTGATGCATGTTGTGCCGGGCGATGGTGGTGTTGAACTGCAGCGACATGCCCAGCTCCTTGAGGTGGCGGAAGCCGGTCATCATGGCCTCGAAGCTGCCCGGCATGCCGCGGAACGAGTCGTGCGTGCCGGCGTCGGCGCCGTCGAGGCTCATTGCCACGCGCACGATGCCGGCGTCCACGATCCGGCGGGCCAGCGCCGCGGTGACCAGCGTGCCGTTGGTGGCCAGCGCCACCTTCAGCCCCTTCTGGCGCGCATAGCCGGCCAGCTCCAGCACGTCCCGGCGATACAGCGGCTCGCCGCCGCTCAGCACCAGGATCAGCGGCGCGTACTCGGCGAACTGGTCGATCAACCCCTTGGCGGTTGCTGTATCAAGGTCGTCGGGTGACGAAAGCTCGGTAGCCGAAGCGCGGCAGTGGATGCAGTGCAGGTTGCAGCCTGTGGTCAGCTCCCAGAAGATGAGCCGGGGCTTGTACTCCAAGGCCATGCCACAGAAAAAACGGGCACGCTCGTCTCCTTTTGCTATCTCTTTCCCTTGCTTGCAGATGCCTCGCTGGTTTGGTCCCCGGTCTGGGTGAATGCGCGCATGCCGCTGGGGTTTTTTACCACTTCTGGGCGGCTGATGGCTAACGGTTGAGGTCCTTGCAGAATTCAATTCAAGACAACAGAGCCGCGAGCGTCAGCGAGCGGGTGCCCCGCAAGGCCAACGCGGCGCTGCGCCAGCACCCGCTCGCTGACGCTCGCGGCTCTGTTGCTGCGTCCATTCTGTAATTTTGCAAGTACGTCAGCCGTCAGCCGCAACGGTGGTACACTGGCCCTTCAGATCACGGGTGCAGAGGCGCCGGCTACCGCGCCCCCGGTGGGAGTCTTACCTTGCTACGCTTCAAATCGGTGTTTGGGCTGGGCATCCTTTGTTTGTGCTGCCTGGGGCTGGTTTCCTGCAACAAATCACGGCAGGCCATGGCCGGCGGCGACCAGGCAAAGTCCGGCAAACCCATTGCCGTGCGAGTGGGCCGCGTCGCTGCCGAACAGATCGAGCGCCGGGTTGAGGCGGTCGGCACCCTGATGGCCTTCGAAGAGGTGACCATCAGCGCGGAGACCGAGGGCCGCATCATCGAAGTGCTCGTGGACTTGGGGGACCGCGTCCACCGCGGCCAACAGCTCGCCGTCATCCACCCGGAGGAGCAGCAGTACCTGGTCGATCAGCAGCAGGCGCAGTTCCGGCAGGCGCTCGACCGGCTGGGCCTGAAGGACGAGAACGACCGCGTCAAGGACATCAACGACGTACCCGAGGTCAGGAAGGCGGCTGCCGACCTGTTTGAAGCCGAGCAGCGCTACAAACGGATGCGCGAACTGGTGGCCCAGCAGATCGCTTCCCGCCAAGACCTGGACCAGGCCGAGGCACGCTTCCAGGCGGCGAAGGCCGACCACGATTACACCCTCCGCCAGGTCCAGAACCTGATTACCCAGGTGGCGCAGTCCAAGGCCAGCCTGGAACTGGCCCGCAAGCGTTTGCGCGACACGGTCATCGAGGCGCCGTTTGACGGCTCGATCCGCGAGCGCATGGTGCACCCGGGCCAGTACGTCAAGCAGCAGTCCCCGCTCTATCAGCTCGTGAACGCCGATCCCCTGCGGCTCCGGGCGGAAGTGCCCGAGCGGATGGCGCCGTGGGTCATGACCGGCAGCGACGTCGAAGTCCGCGTCGAGGCCCATGCCGACCGCGTCTTTCACGGCAAGGTCTCGCGCATAAGCCCGGCGGTGGATGAGCAGAAGCGGACCTTTGCCATCGAGGCCCTCATCCCCAATGGGGAGGGGCTTCTCAAGCCGGGCTTTTATGGCAAGGCCACCATCCAGACCCACAGGCGCGAGCAGGTCATCAGTATCCCGCCCAGCGCCGTTATGTACGCCTACGGAACCAACCGGGCCTTCGTCATCGATTCCGGCAAGGCCAGCGCCCGCGAGCTGAAGCTGGGCGAGCGCATTGGCAACAAGGTTGAGGTCGTCGAAGGGCTGCGCGGCGGCGAGCAGATTGCTTTGACCGAAGTCGAGAAGCTCGATAACGGCACCCCGGTGGTCATCCAGGAAAAGTGACGGTAGGGAACGAACCGCAAGAAGGCGGAAGGCGGAAAGCAGAAGGCGGCGGATTGGTCCGCCGCTTTCCGCCTTCTGCCTTCTGCCTTCCGTCAGGAGTTGCCGCAATGCGCCGCCTTCTGTGCTTCGTGTTCCTCATCTACTGCTTGTCTTCTCCCGCCGCCGCCCAGGAACCGAAGCTGATGGTCACCGTCGCCACCCAGTTCGGGTTTCCCATCAAGGACCTGGCGGCCGCCGACTTCACCGTCACCCAGGACAAGGCGGCGCGCGCCGTGCAATCGGCCGAGTACAAGAACGACCCACTGGTGGACGTGGCCCTGCTGCTGGACACCAGCGAGGCGGGCGCGCAGGTGCGCGGCGATATCGAGCAGATCGCTTCGCTGTTCATCGACCGCCTGCAGGCGAAAGAGCAGATGGCGGTGATCGGCTATGCCACCTCCGCCGACCTGGTGCAGGACTTCACCTCCAGCAAGGCGCTGCTGCGGCGCGCCGTCGCCGAGCTCCGCTACGGAAACAAACCGGCGGTGCTGGACTCCATCTATGCGGCCGTCGATGGGGCCTTCGAGCGATCCCCCGGCCGGCGCGTGCTGATGGTGATCGGCAGCGGGCTGGACTGGCGCGACCGCGTCAAAACCGCCGAGGTGATCGAGCAGGCGCGGCGCAACGCCGTTTCCGTGTTCGCCATTTCCCTGGTTTCCGACAGCGACTTGGAAAAGACCACCGAACAGACGGCCGGCCTCTATTACCGGGGCAGGCAGTTGAAGCAGATCCAGCAGGTGGTGGAGAACATGTCGCAGTCGTTCCGGGGGCACTACGAGCTGGCGCTGCCGGGACCGCCGCTCGATACCGGCAAATTGAGGGTGGAAGTTCGCCGCCTGGAAAGGCCCAAGATCGGCTACCGCATTGCCCGGTGAGTTTTTCCGGTTGTAGCGCCGACGGCCAAGCCCGCCGCCAA
>JAPKYU010000054.1 GCA_026394175.1 Acidobacteriota bacterium
GCGACGCATTGCCTGGCCGATGTTATGCGTCACATCAAGGCGGGATCCTCGCGCTGGGTGCATGAAGGCCACCGCCGGCGCACATTCGCCTGGCAGGATGGCTATGCAGGGCTAACCGTCAGTCCCTCGAGGATTGCGTCCGTGTATTCATACATCGAGCATCAGGAAGAGCACCACCGCAAGAAGACTTTTCAGGAGGAGTATGTGGAATTCCTCCGGGAGAGCGGCATCGAGTACGACGAACGGTATCTCTGGTAGGCTGGCGCCGTCAAGCCAAGCCCTTCTCGCGCCGCTGTCGCGGCGCATTTATGTTTTCGCCCTTATCCGGGGGTGGCGGGCCGCAAAACCGGCGGCCCTCACCCCCGGCTATGATTCTTGGCGCCGCTCCGCGGCGCCCGCACCCCGCGGGGGCGCCAAGTGTAGAAACTCCGGACGCAGCCTGAAGGCTGCGCTACCAATGTGGTGCCGGCTGGAAGCCGGCGATACACCGTGGCCTTTCATTGCTATCGGCGGGCCGCAGGCCCATGGGGCAATCCCCGGGGAGTCAGTGCACGGACTTGCGGCGCGGGCACGCTGCCTCAGACGTCTGAAGCCCCTTGTCTGTCTCAGTGCAATGGCGGCTACTGGACAGCGATGGTGACGGTGTTGGAGGGGACGCCGTCAATCGCCAGAACGACGGGAACGGCGTTGCCGGCCGGAGCGTTGCCCGGCACCTGTACGTCCACCTGATAGAGGCCCACGAAGCCTGGAGACAGTCCCGAGAAACTGACGGGAGCCGGAACACCCCCGATGGTCACGTTGGGTGACGTGATCGTCGTCGAGAGCGGATTGCTCGATGCCAGCGTTCCGTTTGCAGGCTGACTTACTACTGCTCCGAGTCCGGTGCAGAAGATCGAGAGGTACTCGCCTCGGTTGACCGGGCGAGCGGAGCGGCCTGGAACGCTCCCGCTGGCCGCTGCCAATTCCCCGGTGGATGCGATTAGAACAGCACCTCGGCCCCCTGGATCAATGGCGAACAGGCCAGGATTGGCGCCGGCGAGGCTCAAGCTCTGCGGCGCGCTTGCAGCACCATTCACGCTCACCGTCATGGAGGCTTGCGAAAGGCCCTGCAATTGCCACGGCACCTGCAAATTGATCTGCTGCGGAGAAACGAACAACAACGGCGCGCTGAAACCATTCATGCTGACTGAAACTCCGCCAAGTGTCGTGGGGAGAGGTGATCTATCCGCAGCCGCGGTTCCAGGCGCCAGGTTGGCGCCGAACACAGAGGCAATCGATCCCGCGGTCACGGGAGCCCGGAAGCTCGCCCCGTTGACCGTCCCACCCGCCGGAATGGCGTACTGGAATTGAACCATTCCAGTGAACTGTGTGGGGGCCTTTTCGTCGCGTGGCAGGAAGGTCCGGACATATTCGACGAACACAGAAGATGGAGAAACGGTGACCCTCACGTAGCCGGTGCTAGAGAATTTGTCGCCGGACTTATAGGCATCGCCGTTCCAGAGTGTGTAGGAGGGGTCGCCCGGCTCGGGCAATTCCTGGTAGGTGACGCCGTCGAGTTGCTGTCGGACAAAAAGGTGGTCGTGCCCCTGGAAGAAAATGGTGACGTGGTTTGCAGCCATCAGTTGGTGGATGGGCAGTGCCCACCCCGGACGCTTGGTATCGAATTCCCAGACGCCTTTGTCGTTCTTGCCACCCCACTCGTAAAGATCGGCAATATCGACGCCGCCACGGCCAGTACCGTTCACGTGATGAGCAAAGACGAATTTCCACCTGGCCGTGCTTTGTTCCAGGGTCTGTTTGAGCCACTGGTATTGGGCCTCCCCAAGACCTATCTGCCACATGTCAGTTCTCTTGGGGCCGCTGCCAAACACGTTGTCCACGGGAACAGGCGAAGACCAGTAGGGGTCGAGGGTGACGAACAGCGCTTCGCCCCATGTCCAGGCGTAGTAGTTTCGGAGCAAGCCGATGTACGGCACCACCTCCTTGTTGCCCGTATAGAAACCGTCGGGTGCCGGTTGTGGGTAGTACAGATTGCGGGCGTTCTGGGCCCAGACGGCGACGTTGTTCGGTGTGCCATCCAGGTTGTAACGTGCCGCCTGTTCGTGATTGCCGTTGACCAAGAAAGGCGGCGCGGAGTGGGCGACCAGCCCCAGGTACGGGAGCTGAAGTGTATAACGGCCGGTTACCGTGTCTGCGTTGACAGTAGTGAGGTTATCCACGCTGAAATCGTCGCCTATTGTCATGTAGAAATCGGGCCGGTCGGCTGCGACGGTTTGCAGCGTGCGAGTGTACAGTGCGGAGTCGAACTGGCTCCCGCGTTCAGGATGCGAATCGCCCTGAATACAAAAGGTAAATGTGCTGCCCGGCGCCCGCTGGGTATGGAACGCGTGTTCCGTTCCCGCGGCGTAGGCGTCGGACGAACCCGCGTTTCGATAGCGTATGCGGTAGTATTAGAGCGTGTTCGGCCGCAGGCCATCGATGAGCGTTTCGATCGGCACATTGACCGCGGACGTTACCGTCGCGGTCTGCGCGGTATAGCCCGAGGGGACGAGGCCATATTCGAAATACATCTCCAGGGCGGCATCAGATCGAGCATTGACCGTGACGGAGTGGTCGGTGGGCCGGCCGAGAATCTCAGTGATGGTGGGAGCCGCCCATGCGGGCATTCCTGCCAGTAGAAAGAGCCAAAACGCGAGTGATTTCCTCATGGCCTCATGGTCGTTTAGTGGATGTTCAGAGTGACAGGGTTGGCGCTCTTACCTGACAGAGTGAGAGAAACAACCACTTCCCCGCGTCCGGCGAGGGCGCGCGGAATTCGAAGGTTGAGTTGGTCGAGGCCCGCAAAGCCTCCTTGTGGCCCGGCGTAAACGACATCGGCCTTTACCCCGCCGATCTGCGCGATCACTTCCGAAAGGCCGGCACGGTTGCGGATCCCGGTGCCGTACAAAGAGACGTAGACCTGATCGGAATCCGGGCCCAGGTCGATCGGGGCGGCGGTACAGCTTCCGGAAACGCATTGGAATACAGGCACGGCAGCCTGAGAGCCATCCGCTTTCACCCGCACGGCAGATGCTGCTGCTACACCCTTACCGTTTGCATTGGCGGAGAACAGGCCCGGCGCGACCGCCTCGACAAGCACGTCTCCCACAGCGATGCCAATCGTCACGGTCGCCCTGCCGGTTGCAGTGCCCGGCGGCACAACGAAATTGACCTGAGTGGACACTGAACCCAGCACCTCCGCCTTGCGCTCCACACCCGCACTGTCTTTGACAGTCACCGGCCCGCTCGCCAGGGCCGTGCCGAAGGCAGCGACGATAGACTCCGGGGCCACGGTTCCACCTGCGTAACTGGCGGCCGAAACCAGCGTCAGACTGGTCTGCCGCGCCGGGATCGTGTGAGAGTCCGCCACCTCGCCGTTCTTGCGGCCGCCGGTCTCAGCGGCCGGAGTCCAGGTGCGGACGAACTCGGTCCGCACCTCGGTCGGAGAAACGCGCACGCGGATGTAGCCTACGCCGTCGAGCACCGTGCCGTGCGTGTAGTTGTAAGTGGCTGCGCGGTTTCCCACGCTGGCGTTTCTGGCGCTCGGCTGGGGGCCTTCCTGATAGAGGATGCCGTCCAGCTCCTGTCTGACGTAGATGTGGTCGTGGCCGTGGAAGAAGGCCGTCACGTTGTTGGCGACCAGTAACTGGTGGATCGGCATGGCCCAACCGGGACGGGCCTGATCGAAGCCCCAGGTGTCGTCCAGGTTGTAGCCGCCCCACTCCAGGTACTTGGCCACCTCGATGCCACCGCGCATCTTTCCATCCATGTCTTTGCCGCCCACCAGGTTGTGCGCGAAGACGAATTTGAATGTGGCCGTGCTGGACTCGAGCGTCTTCTTCAGCCACTCGTATTGTTCGCGGCCCAGCGTCAACGACCAGTCTCCGCTTGCCTCCGGCGCCACCGGCTGGTTCCAGTAGGGATCGAGCACCACGAACAGAGCCTCGCCCCACTCCCAGGAGAAGTAGCTTTGGCGCTGTCCGACAAGTGGCTCGGTTCGCGTGTCGCCTGAATAGAAACTGTCGGGTACTGGATTCGGGAAGTACATCTTGCGCGCCAGGGTATCCCAGACGGCCACATTCTCTGTTGTCTTATTCAGATTTCTGCCCCACTCCCCTTCGTGATTGCCGAGGGTGAGGAATAGCGGCGTGGAATGGCAGACCATGTCGTAGTAGAACCTCAGCAGCAGAACGCGAGCCAGAACGCTTGGCGCTGTGGGCAACTGCAGCTTGTCGGACATGAACGTGTCGCCGAGGTCGATGAGAAAGTCGGGTTTGTCGGACAACTCATTTGCGAGCGTCAGCCTGTATACCTCGGGATCGGAGTTCTCGTCCATGTGCGGGTCGAACTGAATCGCAAAGGTGAACGTGCTGCCCCGCGGGCGCTGTGTCTGGAAAGTGTGCTCGTTGCCCGCGGTGAAGGCGGATGCGCCGGGTTCCCGATAGCGCATGCGGTAATAGTAGCGGGTGTTGGGCTGAAGCTTGTCGATGACGACATTAAAAGGAGTGCCGCCCGGGAACGTCGCTGCCGCAGTCTGTGCGGTATAGGCGGCCGAAGCAGTCCCGTATTCGAAGTAGAATTCAAGGTCTCTATCCGCCGCTACATTTACCGTGACCGAGTTGTTGGTGGGACGGCCCAGGAGTTCCTTGCCGGCGAAATTCACTGTGGA
>JAPKYU010000093.1 GCA_026394175.1 Acidobacteriota bacterium
CGAGTTCCGGGTGACGCGGGAATGCGGGCCGGCGTCGCAGGGGCGCGCAGGGACGGTTGCGCGGCGGCGCGGGCGGCCCTTGTGGTCGCCTCGTCCGGGAACCGGCGGGAGCCAAATCACCCGCGAAAAAAGGTAAGCTGAGTTATGCGGAAATTGCAGACACGGCCGCTCGACGACGGTTGCCGCTCGGTTGCGCTCGTCCTTCTCGGTTTCCTGGTGATTTGCTGCTGCGCGCCGGCGCTGCCGGCGCAGGAGGACCTGGATCGGCGCATCGGGAAAGAACTCGATTCACTGGTGGCCACCTATAAGCGTCTGCACCAGAACCCCGAGCTGTCCACCGAGGAGAAGGAAACCTCGGCGGCGGTGGCGCAGGAGTTGCGGCGGCTGGGGTTGGAGGTCACGGAGCGGGTCGGCAGGTACGAATCGCCGGGCGCGGTTTCGTACGGCGTGGTGGGGGTGCTGCGCAACGGCGCCGGCCCCACCGTGCTGGTGCGCACCGACATGGACGCTCTGCCGGTGGAAGAAAAGACGGGGCTGCCCTACGCCAGCCGCGTCCGCGCCAAAACGGCCGAGGGCGAGGTCGGGGTCATGCACGCCTGCGGCCACGACCTGCACATGACCGTGCTGCTGGGCACGGCGCGGATGCTCGCCCAGCTCAAGCAGCAGTGGCACGGCACGCTGGTCATGATCGGCCAGCCCGCCGAGGAACGGGTCGGCGGGGCCCGCGCCATGCTGGGCGACGGCCTCTATACGCGCTTCCCTCGGCCCGATTACGTGCTGGCGCTTCACGATGCGCCGCTGATTCCGGCGGGCAAGGTCGCCTGGCACGAAGGTCCCACCCTGGCCAGTTCCGATGCGGTGGATATCACGGTGCGCGGCGTGGGCGGGCACGGCGCCGCGCCCCACATGACCAAAGACCCCATCGTCATTGCCTCCGAGATGGTGCTGGCGCTGCAAACCATTGTCAGCCGGGAGATCGACCCGCTGGATTCGGCGGTGGTCACCGTGGGGGTGTTCCATGCCGGCACCAAGCGCAACATTATTCCCGACGACGCCACCTTGCAGCTTACCGTGCGGGCCTTCAAGCCGGAGACGCGGGAGAAGGTGTTGGCCTCCATCAAACGCATCGTCCAGGGCATTGCGGCCGCCGCGGGCGTTCCGCCGGAGCGCGCCCCGCTGGTGCGGGTCAATGAACGGGAATCGGTCCCCGCCACCGTCAACGATCCGCAACTGACCCGGCGCGTGGCCGTCGCCATGGAGCGCGCGCTCGGAAAAGATAACGTGCTTGCCGGCGATCCGATCATGGGTTCCGAGGACTTCAGCCTGTACGCCTTCGAAGACCCCCAGCCGCCCATCTGCATGTTCTGGCTGGGGGCCACCGACCCGGCGCGTCTGCGGGAGGCGCGCGAGACGGGCGCGCGGGTGCCGGGGCTGCATTCCAGCGAATTCGCCCCCTTGCCGGAGCCGGCCATCCGCACCGGCGTCAAAGCCATGACCGCCGCCGTCCTGGACCTGCTGCGTTAGCGTTTCCGATGGTTCCGAATCTGGCGCATCTGCGAAATCTGCGGCTGGCCGGCCCGGAGCGGATTGGGCGCCGAGAAATTCGCGCCACGGGGATGCTAGAATATGCGGTGAACCAATGCATCCCGACCTGAAGCTGGCAGTCGAACTGCAGGCCGTCGATAAGGAGATCGCGCGCCTCTCCGCCGAGATCGCCTACCTGCCCCGTCACATCCAGGAGATTGAGAGCAAGCTGGCCGGAACTCAGCGGCAATTGGAAGCCGACCGCCAGGGGCTGGCCCAGAACCAGCGCGAACGCCGCAAACTGGAAGGCGACATCCCCCCGGTGCAGCAGAAGATTTCCAAATACAAGGGCCAGGTTTTCGAGGTGAAGACCAACGAGCAGTATCGCGCGCTCCAGCACGAGATCGAATTCAACGAGGCGGAGATCCGCAAGATCGAGGACCAGATCCTGGAGCGCATGGTGGCGGCCGAAGAACTGGAGGGCCGCGTCAAGACGGCGGAGAAGCAACTGGGGGCCGAGCGCGCCGTGGCCGAGAAAGAGAAAGCGGAAGCGAGCGCCCGCACCCAGGCGGACATGCAACTGCTGGCCGAATTCGAGCGGCGCCGCGCCGAATACCGCGGCGCCATGTCCGCCGACCTGGTTCGCGCCTACGACACCCTGGCGCGCACGCGCAAGGGCGTCGCGGTGGCCGAGGTGCGCGACAGCACCTGTTCGGAATGCAACGTTCGGCTCCGGCCCCAGGCCTTTCAGCAAGTGAGATCGAGCGATCAGATTTTGCGTTGCGAGAGCTGCGGCCGCATTCAGTACTACATCCCGCCGGCCATCACCGAGGACGTCAGCGAAACACAGATGGCCCCGGGTCCCAACGGGTAGAGCCGCAGCCGCAGATTCCGCAGATTACACGGTTTTTTCTGTTCCATCCTTTGATCTGTGCAATCTGCGGCTAAGACGCTTGGCACCTCTGGCGCGGAATCGAGTAAAATCAGGGATTAGCGTGTCTCCGGAGATCATTTTCGACATCCTGGCGTTCCTGTTCGCCATCAGCATCCATGAGTCGGCGCACGCCTGGTCGGCCTGGCGGCTGGGGGATTCGACGGCCCGCTACCTGGGCCGGGTGTCGCTGAATCCGCTGCGCCACATCGACCCCATCGGCACGGTGCTGTTTCCGCTGTTCGGGGCGATCTCGGGATGGCCGATACTGGGCTGGGCCAAGCCCACGCCGGTGAATCTGGCGCGGCTGCGGCGGCCGGGCCGCGACTACGTGCTGGTGTCGGTCGCCGGACCGGCCAGCAACTTCCTGGTCGCCGTCTGCGCCCTGCTGGCCTTGCTGGCCTTGCGCCTGTTCCCGCCCGACGGCGACGCCATCGTGACCGGCCTGCCGTACCACGGCGCGCACGGCGCCTCGCTGCTGGCCGGCGTGGCGCTGCTGCTGTACCGCTTTCTGCTGATCAACCTGCTGCTCGGCATCTTCAACCTGATCCCCATTCCGCCGCTGGACGGCAGCCACATCCTGGCCGGCATTCTGCCGGCGCGGTGGAGCGAGCTGTACCAGCGCGCCGGCCGGTTCGGGTTCCTGCTGCTGATGCTCCTGCTGTGGAGCAACGTCCCCTATTTCCTGTTTTCCCCCGTTCTCGGGCTGGTCCATTCCCTGATGAGGTTGTGAAGGCGTGGAGTTGAAACGAGTCTTAAGCGGAATGCGCCCCACCGGAAAGCTGCACATCGGCCATTACGTCGGGGCGCTGGTGAACTGGTTGAAGATGCAGCGGGAGTTCGACTGCTTCTTCTTCGTAGCCGACTGGCATGCGTTGACCTCCGATTACGCCGACACCAGCCGCATCAAGGAATACACGCTGGATCTGGCCATCGACTGGCTGGCCTGCGGGCTGGACCCGGCGCGCGCCACGCTGTTCGTGCAGTCCCATATCCCCGAGCACGCCGAGCTGAACCTGCTGCTGGGCATGGTCACGCCGCTCGGCTGGCTGTACCGCGTGCCCACCTACAAGGAGCAGCGCGACAACATCAAGGACAAGGACCTGGACACCTTCGGCTTCCTCGGCTACCCGGTGCTGCAGGCGGCCGACATCGTGATGTACAAGGCGAACTACGTGCCGGTGGGTGAGGACCAGGTGGCGCACGTGGAGCTGACGCGCGAGATCGTCCGCCGTTTTAACAATTTCTATCCACTGCCGGAGGGCCGGGCGGTTTTTCCCGAGCCCGAGGCTTACCTGACGCCGACGCCGCGCCTGCCCGGCCTCGACGGACGCAAGATGTCGAAGAGCTACGGCAACGCCATTCTGCTGAGCGAGCCGGAAGCCGACATCCGCAAGAAGATCGCGACCATGATGACCGACCCGGCGCGGGTGCGGCGCACCGACAAGGGCACCCCGGAGCTCTGTCCGGTCTTCGACTACCACAACGTGGTCTCCACGCCCGAGGTCATCGCCTGGGCGGACCAGGGGTGCCGCACCGCCGGCATCGGCTGCCTGGAGTGCAAACGGGCCATGGCCGACGGGCTGATGCAGGTGCTGCGCCCCATCCAGGAGCGGCGGCGCGAGTACGAAGAGCAACCGCGCCGCGCCTGGCAGGTGCTGGAGGAAGGCGACGAGCGCGCCCGCCGCGTGGCGGGCGCCACCATGGACGACGTCCGCCAAGCCACGCACCTTACCCGTTCCCTGCCTACACCGGGCACCTGAGAGACGCCGCAACCGGGCCCCCCGCCCGGGTTCAGACCCCGGTTATGGCGGTAGCCGGTGGTCTTTTTTGTGCCTTGGTGGTTGCCTCCGATCTTGCTACAATACCCGCACTCCCCCCTTACCTTCATCAAACTGGCGGGGTGACTCGTGATGCATCGCTCGAACGGTCGGCTCAGTCCGCTCCTGGTGGCAGGCCTGTTGCTGGCGCCCGTGTTGCTTGGGGCGGCAGAGGGCACTGTGTCTGCCGGCTCCGGCGGGACAGCGTTGCCCGGGGCCACGTTTAGCATACCGGTCACGGTGGTGCTCAACAGTGGCGTCAGCGTTGAGACGCTCTCGTTCGGCCTGCAAATAGACTCGAACGGCGGCGCACCCGCGATCGCGGGCCCGCTGTCCTTTACAGCCGATCCTTCGATGCCGGCCGCTTCGCTGGTTGATCCGAGCTACAAGCCCAACGTGATCAGTGTGGCCTGGCTATCGAGCTTTGGCCCGCCGATGACGGGAACGAAGACGCTGGGCGTGGTTACGGTCACCGTGCCTGCCTCGGCACAGGCAGGCCAGACGTACACGCTCAAGATCATAGGCGCCAGCGCGAGTCTCGGCAGCTATGCCGTACTGCTTTCCACCGGTCCGGACGCCACCCTGACGGTCGGTAGCAGCGGCGGCGGTGGTGGCGGCGGTGGTGGCGGTGGAGGTGGCGGTGGCGGGGGAGGCGGTGGGGGGCTGCCCCCCGATTTCACCATCAGCAGCGTCTTCCCGGCTTCGCAGACCGTCGTCCAGGGCAGCGCCGTCAGTTACAGCGTCCTGATCGTCGGGCTCAACGGTTTCAATTACTCGGCGACTCTCGACTGCAAAGGCTTGCCGGCCGGCGCCACCTTCAGTTTCACCCCCAATCCTGCGCCGCCGGGAACCAGCGTGCTGCAGATTACCACCACCGACGCCACGCCATTGGGCACTACCACCTTTACCGTCACCGCGGTGTCCGGGACGCTCAGCCACAGCGCCACCGCCACGCTCAAAGTTGAAGGTGCGGCGGATTTCAAAGTCACAGCCAGCCCCGCGACCAACTGGGCGGCTCCGGGAACCTCGGCGAGCTACACCATCACCGTTGCGGCGGTCAACTCCTACAACGAAACTGTCAGCCTGTCGTGTGCTCCGGGATTGCCGGCCGGGATTACCTGCGGCTTCTCACCGGCCTCCCTGAAGCCCGGCAATTCGACTCTTACCGTGACGACATCGGCGAGCACCGCCGCCGGCAATTACAACCTGACGATCAGCGGGTCCGGACCGGGGGGGCTGATACGGAACACGAGCGTGGTGTTGAGCGTTGGCGGCACTTTCGATTTCAGTGTCGGCGTCTCGCCTTCCTCGCAGACGGTGGTGGCGGGCCAGCAGGTGGTCTACACGGTGACGGTAAGCTCGGCAGGGGGCTTCAATTCCTCGGTGGCGCTGGCCTGTGCCGGGCTGCCAACCGGCGTCTCATGCAGCAGTTTCTCGCCCGCGTCGGTTACGCCGAGTCCCACGGCGGCAGCCACCTCCAGGCTCACCGTCAGCGCCGCGGCCAACGCGACGGCCGGAACGGCGGCCTTTACGGTAGCGGGCACCAGCGGAACCACTACCCGCAGCGGGACTGCGGCGCTGGCCGTCGGTCCGGGGCTGGATTTTAGCCTCTCGGCGAGTCCCGCCTCGCAGGCGGTCAGCCCCGGCTCGGCCGCCGCTTACACGGTCACCATTGCCGCCGTCGGCGGATTCAATTCCGCGGTGAGCCTGGCCTGCACCGGGCTGCCTGCCGGGGTGAGTTGCGCCTTTTCGGCAAACCCTGCCATGCCCGGCACAAGCACGCTGACGGTGAGCACGCCGGCTTCGATGTCCAGCCGGAATCTGAGTTTCACTGTGGGCGGAACGAGCGGCGCGCTCTCGCACTCCACGCCGGTAACACTGACGGTCGGCACTCCGCCGGTGATCCCCTCCGGCTCGGTGACCAATGGGGCCAGCTTTAGTGCCGGGGCTTCGGCCGGCTCCATTATCACCATCTTCGGCACACGGCTCACCGGGCTCTCGGCGGGGACCGTCGTGGGGGCGGACAAGCTGCCGCTGCCGACCGACCTGCGGGGCGTATCGGTGACCGTCAACGGCGTGCCCGCGCCCCTGTTTGCCATCGCCAACGTTAATGGCGTCGAGCAGATCAACCTGCAAATCCCGTTCGAAGTAACCGGGCTGGCGAAACTTACGATCGTGGTGACGGTGAGCGGGGCCATCAGCGACCCGGTCGAGGTGGCGCTCCAGCGGGAGCAGCCGGGCATTTTCGTAGTAGGCGACTGGACGACCGGCGCGGGGGCCATCCTGCACGGGGCCGACTACGCGCTGGTGTCGTCCTCCAATGCGGCGCGGCGGGGCGAGGTGGTGCTGATCTACGCCACGGGCCTGGGGCCGGTGCGGAATGCGCCGGCGACGGGACGCCCGGCGTCTTCCTCACCGCTTTCGGAAACCACGGTCGTGCCGACGGTGACCTTCGGCGGGGCCACCGCCACCGAAGTGCTGTTTTCCGGGCTGGCTCCCAGTTTCGTGGGCCTGTATCAGGTGAACGTGCGCATTCCCACCGGCGCGCCCAGCGGCAGCGTGGACGTGGTCATCATTATCAGCGGGCAGGCCAGCAAGGCGGTCAAGCTGGCCATCCAATAGCACAACCTTGAGTGAAACGCAGAGACGCGGAGTGCGCTGAGGCACGCAGAGATGTTTTTCCTTAGCGTTCTCTCTGCGTGCTTTGCGCCTCTGCGTTGGTTCCCCGGGCTTACCGTTTCTTGGCGTAGTCCTTCAGGCCGGTCATGTCCAGCGCCACGACCGGCTCATGGCCGAGCACCCAGGCGTCGTGTCCGGGCGGGATGAAGGTGAAATCGCCCGGCCCGAATTCATGTTCGCTGCCGTCCTCCATCACCACGTGCAGGCGTCCCGAAATCTGGTATTGCAGGTGCGAAGCCTCGCACCACCGGGTGTCCACCAGCGGCTTTACGCACGTGGACCACTTCCAGCCCGGCTGGAGCGTGGCACGGCCCACCGTGTGGCCTTCGATGGTGATCAGTTCGATGTGCCCTTTCTCGAATTTCCGCGTTTCGTCCGGCTGCGAGTAGTTCCTTTTCACCGTTTTCTGCGCGACAGCTTGTGCCATGGTTTGATCCCTCCCAAGTCAAAGGTTTGACGCCCGCGATGGGCGCGGGCGTGGCTTGAATGGTCACTGGTGTATAGACGGAGGGAGGGGAAGCGCAGATGCCTGTTTCCGGCCCCGGCCGGAGGCGGTTCCGCAGCGGCTACTTGACCGTGGTGTCGGGGCGCAATCCCATCTTTTCGTATAGCTTGCGGCGGCCCTCCTTGTCGCCCTTGGCGATGTCCAAGGCGATTTCGGCCACCTTCTCGACGTGTTCGCGGGGCACCACCACCACGCCGTCTCCATCGGCCACCACTATGTCCCCCGGCCGCACCAGCACACCGCCGACCGCGACCGGGCGGTTGATGGCTCCCGCTTCGATGCGCCCCGGACGCGTACCGCCGCCCTGGTACTTCGAATACACGGGGATCTTCTCCAGAATGATTTCGTCGGTGTCCCGGCAGTTTCCGTTGGTAACCACCCCGGCCATCCCGCGCGTGCGCCAATTCAGCGCGTTGTTCGAGCCGATGAAACCGGTGTTCTCGATTCCCTGGGCGTCGATCACCACCACGTTGCCCGGCCGGATGATTTTCGAGAACAGCTCGGGCGCCGTGTTCTTGTACCACTCGCTGTGCCATTGCCGGAATTGCTCGTACGGCAGTTGGCCGGCCTGCGGCTTGTTGGTCGGCAGATACTGGTAGGTGACCGCCACGCCGTAAACCCGGTGAGAAAGCTTCTCGGTGTTGTCCCGCCAGAGCGGCCGGATGCCGTGGTCCATCACGCCGATATCCTGGAGCCCGACGGCCTGCATGGCGTCCATGACGTCGGTGACGCGCAGCCCCTCGAATTTCCTGGCCAGGGGCAGCGGGTCTTCAGCGGAGTGATCCGGGTAGGCCAGCAGGTTGGCGCCCTTGCGAAGCTGCTCCTCGGTGAGGTTTGGCGCGGCTTGCTGCGCGGGCAGCAGACCGGTGGCCGTAAGTATCGCGGCCAGGCAGACGACGGCGAATTGTTGTCGCATTCCTGTTCTCTCCTTTGGCACAGGCTGCCGCCTGGCACCCTGTAGGGTACCAGAGAACCGGCCCGCGGCGCTGGTGGTCCAGCTCGTTGCCGCGGTTTCCCGGCGTTGTGTTAGACTGGATTGCCCGCCTATGTTGTATAGCCGCGACTACATCAGCTACGTCAGCCGGGAGGCAGTCGCCCGCCTGGCCAAGGAGCAGATCAAGCTCGGCTCGCCCGAAATCGTCATCGAGAAGGTCCGTGAGGCCATGACCAACGAACTGGCCGCCGAGGACAAGCTGAATGAGGAAGTCCGGACGCTGCTGGAGCGGTATGCGGGCGAGATGCGGGAGACGGGGGCCTCCTACCAGGAAAGCTTCAAGCGCGTCAAGCGCCAGTTGATGAAGGAGCAGGGCGTGGTGCCCGCCGCCGGGCGCGACAGCGGCGAGGGCAGCCGCATCTCCCGCGACAAGGTCGTCAAGCTCTCTCACGTCCTGGTCAACACCCTCGCCAATTTGCGCAAGGAAGTCGAGTTGCGCTTCGAAAAGAACGATGT